>JAFZIH010000120.1 GCA_017554455.1 Clostridia bacterium
AGCCGCGCAGCGCGGGGCAAGGTCTCTGCCGATCGTGGACGCGCCGAAAAGCAAGATCTCGGGCTTCAATTCCTTGACCGCGTCGACGATGACCTTTGCATACGCGTCGGTGGTGAACACCTTGAGAAGCGGGCTGTTGTATACGTAGACCTTGTCCGCGCCGTAAACGCCCAGTTCCTTTGCAATGCCGTCGACGTTGTCGCCGAGCAGGATCCCGCAAAGCTCCACGCCGAGCTCATCGGCAAGCTTGCGTCCCTCGGAGATGAGTTCGAAGGTGGTCGGCATCATCACGCCTTCGCGCTGTTCACAGAAGACCCAAACGTTCTTGAAAGCATTGATTTCGCTGCTGTTAAACATGATTCCGTTCCCCCTTCCTCAGATAATATGCTTTGCGGCAAGGATGCCCGCAAGCTTGTCGGTCGTTTCTTTGCCGTCGCCCGGGAGCATCTGACCCGCGCCCTTTTGCGGCGGCGTGAACGACGTGAGAATGTTCGTCGGCGAGCCGAGAAGTCCGATCGTGCTCTTGTCGATCAGCGGATGATCCTTTAAGGTATCATAGGTCATCGTGACGACCGGCATGTTGTAGCAGGCGAAGATGCCGCCGATGTTCATGTAGCGGGGCTTGTTCAGCTCCTTGATGCAGGTGATCATGCAGGGCGTTTTGACCTTGACCGTCATGTAACCGTCCTCAAGGATGCGTTTGACCGTCAGCGTGTCGCCGTCCTTATGAATTTCGCCCGCGTAGGTGACCTGCGGCAGGTGCAGCTTTTCCGCGATCTGCGGACCGACCTGCGCGGTGTCGCCGTCGATCGCCTGACGGCCCGCAAGGATGATATCCTCGGGCTCGACGCCGTAGGTGTCGATCGCCGCCGCAATGATCTGGCTCGTCGCGTAGGTGTCGGAGCCGCCGAACTCACGCGCGGTGATAAGAACGCCTTCGTCCACGCCCATTGCCATGAGCTCACGGAGCATGCCCTCCGCGGGCGGCGGTCCCATCGTGAACGCAATGACTTTACAGCCGAGCTCATCCTTCAAGGTGAGAGCCGCTTCGACCGCGTTCATGTCGTCGGGGTTGATGATGGTCTGCATGGACGCGCGGTCCAGCGTGCCGTCCGGGTTGACGGCGACCGTTCCGGAGGTATCGGGAACCTGCTTTACCGTAACGAAAATCTTCATGTCCTCTGCCCTCCTTACTTCACGCCGAGGTTGGCGGCGATGACCATGCGCTGGACCTCGCTCGTGCCCTCGTAGATCTCGGTGATCTTCGCGTCGCGCATCATGCGCTCCACGGGATATTCACGGGTGTAGCCGTAGCCGCCGAACAGCTGCACGGCTCTGCGCGTCACGTCGGACGCGGCTTCCGCGGCAAACAGCTTCGCCATCGCCGCTTCCATGCTGCAGCGCTCGTGCGCCTGCTTTTTCAGCGCGGCGTTATATACCAGGAACTGTGCCGCCTGCATGCGGGTGTGCATGTCGGCAAGCTGGAACTGCGTGTTCTGGAAGGAGCTGATCCTCTTTTTGAACTGCACGCGCTCGCTCGTGTACTTGATCGCCTCTATGATAGCGCCTTCGCCGATACCCAGCGCCTGCGCCGCGATGCCGATGCGGCCGCCGTCGAGCGTTGCCATCGCAATTTTGAAGCCCGCGCCTTCCTTGCCGAGGAGGTTCTCCTTCGGCACGATGCAGTCTTCGAAGATCAGATCGCAGGTGGAGCTTCCGCGGATGCCCATCTTCTTTTCATGCTTGCCCTGCGAGAAGCCCTTGAAGCCCTTTTCCACGATGAACGCGGAGATGCCGCGGTTGCCCATCTTCGGGTCGGTCATGGCAAAGACCACGAACACGTCCGCAACGCTGCCGTTGGTGATAAAGCACTTACTGCCGTTCAGCACATAGTGATCGCCGTCGAGAACCGCGGTCGTCTGCTGACCGGACGCGTCGGTGCCGGCGTTCGGCTCGGTGAGACCGAATGCGCCGATCTTACGTCCGCTGCAAAGATCGGGCAGGTACTTTTTCTTCTGTTCCTCGGTGCCGTTTTCAAAGATCGGCGCGCAGCACAGCGAAGTGTGCGCGGAGACGATGACCGCGGTAGTGCCGCAGACCTTCGCAAGCTCCTCGACCGTGATCGCGTAACTCAATACGTCGCCGCCCGCGCCGCCGTACTCCTTCGGGAAGTAGATGCCCATCATGCCGAGCTGCGCCATCTTTTCGACGGTCTCCATCGGGAAGCGTTCTTCCTCGTCGATCTCGGAAGCTAAGGGCTTCACTTCGTTTTCTGCGAATTCGCGAACCATCTTGCGAACAAGCAGCTGTTCCTTCGTCAGCTTAAAATCCATTCGTATTCTCCTTTGACCTTACTTGTTGTACTTGAAGAAGCCCTCGCCGGTCTTGATGCCGAGCTTGCCCGCGCGGACCATCTTACGGATCAGCACGTTTGCGCGATACTTACTGTCATGCGTCTCGTTATAGAGCACGTCCATGATGTTCAGCACGACGTCCCAGCCGATCAGATCGCCCAAATGCAGCGGTCCCATCGGGTGGTTGCAGCCAAGCTGCATCGCAATGTCGATGTCCTCCGCACTTGCCACGCCCTCCTGCAGGACGCAGACGCCCTCGTTGCAGTACGGGATCAGGATCTTGTTGACCACGAAGCCCGGTGCCTCGTTGACGACGACCGGCGTCTTGCCGATCTCGACGCATAGGTTCTTTGCCCATTCGACAAGCTCGGTCGGCGTGTTCGCGCCCGCGATGACTTCGACGAGCTTCATCACCGGGACCGGGTTGAAGAAGTGGAGACCCACCATCGGGTGCATGAGGCCCTTGCCCATCTCGGTGATCGACAGCGAAGAGGTGTTGCTTGCAAAGACCGCGTCTTCCTTGCAGAGCGTATCAAGACGCTGCAGCAATTCCTTTTTCACCGCCATGTTCTCCGCGACACATTCGATCACGAGATCCGCGTCCGCCGCCGCCGCGACTTCGTCCACGATGATGCGGCTCATAAGATCGTCCGCCGCTTCCTGCGTCATCTTGCCCTTCAAAACGCGCTTATTGAGGGACGCCGCGAGCTTGTCCTTATGCCGCTGCGCGCTCTCCACGCTCGTCGCGTACAGAAGCGCGGTGTGTCCGTTTGCCGAAAAGACCTGCGCGATGCCGCTGCCCATGGTTCCTGCACCGAAAATGGCTACCTTCATGTTTGTTTCCTCCTGAATTGATTTTTATAGTTGATTCGGACCCCTGTCCGTCGGTTACTTGTTCTGATACGGTTCGTGCTTGCGCTTCTCAAGGAACGCGCCCATGCCCTCTTTCTGATCCTCCGTTTCGAAGCAGCTGCCGAACAGCTTTTCTTCTAGCACGATCGCCTCGTCCATCGGAAGCTCAAGCCCTTCGTTGATCGCCTGCTTGCAGGAGCGCACTGCGATCGGCGCGTTCTTTGCGATCGTTTCGGCAAGCTTTTCCGCTGCCGGCATGAGTTCTTCCGCGGGGTAGACCGCGTTGACAAGCCCGATGCGCAGGGCTTCGTCCGCTTTGATGTTCCTTGCCGAATAGATCAGCTGCTTTGCCATGCCGGGACCCACGAGCCGCGCAAGGCGCTGCGTGCCGCCGAAGCCCGGCGTGATGCCGAGGCCCGTCTCGGGCTGCCCGAACACCGCCGTCTCCGCGCAAATGCGGATATCGCACGCCATGGAAAGCTCGCAGCCGCCGCCCAGCGCGTAGCCGTTCACCGCCGCGATCACGGGGATCGGCATGGTTTCGAGCTTACGAAACACGTCGTTGCCCTTTTTGCCGAACGCCTCGCCCTCGGCCTTGGTAAGCGTCGACATCTCGCCGATGTCCGCGCCCGCGACAAACGCCTTCTCGCCGCTGCCGGTTAAAATCAGCACACGGATCCCGGGATCGGCGTTGATCTCATCGATCATCGTATTCAGATCATTGAGGACTTCGGAGTTCAGCGCGTTCAGCGCTTTCGGGCGATTGATCAAAGCGATCGCGACGTTGCCCTTCTTTTCCAACAGGATGTGCGTCATGGAAACCTCCGCAAAACGGTCTGCCCGCAATCGGGCAGTTTATAACATATTTATTATAATACATTCGGGCAAGGGACGCAAGACCGATTCCGCGCTTTTGCGCCGTACAAAAACAGTATATTGTCCGTTTCCCCGCTTGCAACGCCGTATGCGCTGTGCTATAATCGCGTTCGGAAAAGGAAAGGATATGGACGTCGAAAAACGCGGTTCCAACAGAATACTCGGGCACGTCTTTGCGCTGTTCTCCGTCGTCGTATGGGGCAGCTGCTATGTGCTGACAAAAAATCTGCTGAACGCGGGCTTTACCGCCCTGCAGATCACGCCGATCCGCATGGCGCTTGCGTACGTCGTGCTTTTACTCATGCGTCCGAAATTTCAAAAGCTTTCGTGGAAGGACGAAGGGATGTTCATCCTCATCGGGATTTTCGGCGGCAGCGTCTACTTTTTCCTGCAAAACACCGCTTTAACCTACACGTATGCCGCAAACGTCAGCATCATCGTGTGCCTTTCTCCCATCTTTACGGCGATCCTCGCCGCGATCTTTTCCCGCGGGAACGAACGGCTCGGGAAGTTTCTGCTCATCGGTTCCGTCCTTGCGATCGCGGGCGTGGTGCTCGTCGTTCTGAACGGCACGCTGAACTTTCATTTAAGCCCCGTGGGCGACCTTCTGGCGCTTTTAGCGGGCATTTCGTGGGCGGTCTATTCGGTGCTCATCAAGCGCTATACCGAAACAATGGACGGATTCCTCGTCACGCGCCGCGTGATGTTCTGGGCATTCTTGACCTCGATCCCGCTGATGTTTCTGACCTCCGGTATGCCGAACCTGACCCCGCTGTTTACGGTACCGAAGGTACTTTTAAGCTGGCTGTTTCTCGGCATCCTCGGCAACGCGGTCTGCTTTGCGCTCTGGAATATCGCGTTCAAGGAGCTCGGCGTGGTCGTCACGAACAACTACCTCTACGGCTCGCCGTTCGTGACGCTGATCGTGGGCTGGCTTCTCCTTTCCGAACCGATCTCGTGGATGGGCATCCTCGGCGCGGTGCTGATCACCGCCGGCGTGATCCTCGCGCAAAGGGACAAGCGAAAAGAAGTATAAAAAAGCTGTGATCGCTCACAGCTTTTTTCTTTTGTCCGTTATTTATCCAGCACTTCCACCTGAATGGGCTCTGCGGCTTTCTCCATGGCGGCAAGTTCATCGGGGGTAAGCACGACGTCAAGGCACTTTGCGTTGTTTTCGACGTTTGCGGGCTTTCGCATGCCGACAAGTACGCTCATGTTCGGAAATTGCGCGAGTGCCCACGCTTCAAAAAGCTGCGGAAAGCTGCAGTCATGCGCCGCCCGGATCGGCTCCCAAAGTTCAAACGCACGGCGAAGTCCCGCCTTATATTCGGGCTGTACCCAAGGGATGCGGGAGCGGATATCGGTCTTTACGAACGTGCGCTCCATAAACGCGGGCGAGGTCAGAAAGCCCTCCTCCAATACGCCGTAGGTCTGAAACGTCGTGCCGTACTTACTGCATACCGGGAAGTAATCCCGCCCGTGGAACGGCGAGAGGATGCTGAAAAACTCCTGCACCGCATCGACGTGCCCGCCGACGCTCTGATATTCTTCGAGATCCTTCATCTGACTGTTGGAAAGACCGTACGCGCGGATCTTGCCCTGCGCCTTAAGCCGTTCGAGCGCTTCGACCGTGTCGGAAACCGGAAAGCTTTTGCACACGTAATGCACGATCACCGAATCGAGATAATCGGTCTGCATACGGCGGAGCGAATCCTCGACGTCGCGAACGATTGCGACAGGGCGCGTATCGTTGTTCACCGTATAGCCGTCGCGCGAATAGTGGAAGTTGCCGCCCTCATTGCGCCAGTTCAGGGAGCACTTCGTCTGCAGAATGAAGTCGTGCCTCCTGCCCTTCAAGGCACAGCCGAGGAGCCGTTCGCTTTCGCCCGTGCCGTAGACCGGTGCGGTGTCGATATAGTTGATCCCGAAGTCACGGCAGGCAGAAAGAAGGTCCCTCGCCTCCGCTTCGGTCGAATCGTGATCCGACCACACGCTGCCGCCGCCGAGTCCCCACGTGCCGAGCGCGACCGCGGAGACGGATAGGTCGCTGTTTCCGAGTTTTCGATACTGCATGGTTTTCCTCCGGATGATTGTTGAAATCATTATACCACCGAACTGCGCGTTTCTCAACTCCGAATACAAAAAACCGCCGCAGGTGCGGCGGTCATATTACGTTCCCTTACGCAGCAGGCGCAAGCGCTTCCTGCGCTGTGATGGAGTTCTCGATCAGAAGCTCGTAATCCCTGTTGCTGAGACGGCAGTGATAGAATAAATAATAATTCTCCTTGACTGTCGCTTTCAGATCATAGTCTGCGGCGTCCGGATACAGAAGCTTTGCCATCCACAGCATGCCCAGCGTGCGCTGCACGGACGGCGGGAAGCCCATCCAGTTGTACGGTCCCATCGGAACCTCAAAGTAGTTGCCGGTCTTGATCGCGGTGATCTCGCTCCACCTGGGATCCGAGCCGACGGTTTTGTAGATGCTGCCCGGCGCGAACAGGATCACATCCGGGTTCCAGTTCATGATCTGCTCCATATCGACCTCGTTGCCGGTGCCCTTGCTCGACGGATTGTCCACGACCGCAAGGTTGTTGCTGAGCAAATCGATGACCTCCGCGTGGTAGCTGCCCTGCGCGATCACGTTGAGGCCCTGATTGCCCGTGATATACAGCAGATTGACCTTTTCGACACGTTCTGACAGCGCAAGCATATCCGCATAGACACCTTCGCAGTACGCCGCAAGCGTTTCCGCCTCCTCCGGCATGTTGAGAAGCTCGCCGAGCTTGCGGTACGCGTCGCCCATCGTGGCGGTCGTCATGGTAATGTGCACAAACGGGATGCCCGTCTGCTCGGTCAGCGCGTCAAGGTCTTCCACGATCGAGCCCTTCGGTTCGCCGACGTCGATCACGACCTGTGCTTCACTCTCCAGAAGCGTTTCAAGGTTCAGTTCACCCTTGCCGCCGTAAAGCTGTCCGAGCTCCGGAAGATCATAGTATTTTGAGGCGAGATACTTTTGCGCGGTTTTGTCCCACTTCGAGGCGATCCCGACGAGCCGGTCCGGGCACAGCGCGAATACGACGATCTGCGCCAGCGGCCCGGAGATCGCGACGCGCTCGATGTTTTTCGGTACTTTGACTTCGCGGCCGACGGAATCCGTGAATATGGCCGTTTCGATCTCCTCCGGTTCCGGTTCCGGTTCGGGTTCCGGCTCCGGCTCAGGTTCCGCGGTCGGTTCGGGCTCGGGTTCCGCGGTCGGTTCGGGCTCCGGTGCGGCGGTCGGCGTTTCCGCCTCCGGCTCCTTTGTCGGTACGTTCGTCTTTGCGCAGCCGAAAAGCGCCAGCAGCATGCAAAGCGCCAAAAGCGCAGCGATCATTTTTTTCATTTCATTTCTCCTCCGTTTGGTTTGTTTGAAACGGGCAGGATCACCGATCCGCCCGGTGTTTCACAGAGTTCCGCCCGTGTGCCGTACAGCGTCTCGAACAGCGCGGGCGTCAGGGTTTCTTTGACCGGTCCGAGCGCGGCGACGCTGCCGTTATGCAGCGCAAGCACCCGATCCGCGTACCAAAGCGCGTGCTGCGGGTTGTGGGTACTTAAAAGCACCGTATAGCCGTCCTTTGCGAGGTCCTTCACCACGTTCAGCACGCGCAGCTGGTTGCCGTAATCGAGCGAGGACGTCGGCTCGTCCATCAAAAGAATCTTCGCCTGCTGCGAAAGCGCACGGGCGACGTAACAAAGCTGCTGTTCGCCGCCGGAAAGCGTGTCGAATGAGCGATCGGAAAGACCCTCGATCCCGAGCCGTTCCATGGCTTCCTCCGCGATCCGCTCCTGTTCCCTGCCCGGCGACGCAAGCGGGCTGAGCGTATGCGACGTGCCCATCAGCACGACGTCGCGCACCGAGAAGCGGAACGTCATGGCGTGCGTCTGCGGGATATAGGCGACGCGGTGCGCCGTTTCGCGCGTGGAAAGCGTTCGAAGGTCCGTGCCGTCGATTGCGATCATGCCCTTGTAGCGCTTCTGTTCGCCTAAGATACAGCGGAACAGCGTGGTCTTGCCGACGCCGTTGGGACCGAGAACGGCCATAAGTTCCCCCGGCTCGGCGTCAAACGATACGCCTGAAAGCACCGGCGTCTTTTTATACGCAAACGTAAGATCGCGAACGGAAAGCATCATAGTGTCTTCTCCTTTCGCAGCAGCAGATAAATGAAGAACGGCGCGCCGATGACCGCGGTTAAAATGCCGATCGGGATCTCGGTTTGAAGCAGGTTTCTCGAAACGTCGTCGACGAGCAGCAAAAACGCGCCGCCCAAAAGCATCGAGCACGGCAGAAGTCCGCGGTTGTCGCTGCCGATGAGCTTTCTCGAAAGGTGCGGAATGACCAATCCCACCCAGCCGATCACGCCCGAAACGGAGATCGACGCCGCAGTGACAAGCGTTGCGCAGAGGATCAGCACCGCGCGCAGAAGGTCGCAATTTACGCCGAGCGCGCGCGCTTCGCTGTCCCCGAGGGACAGAAGATTCAGCCGCCACCGAAGAAGAAGCAGCGGGATAAGTCCCAGCGCCATCGGAATCGCGGCAGGCAGGATGTGTTCATGCCGCACGCCGGACAGCGAGCCCATGAGCCAGTAGGTGATCGCGGGAAGCTGATTACTTGGGTCTGCAACGAGTTTCAGATACGACGTACCCGCCGAAAACAGCGAACCGATCATAATGCCCGCAAGGATCAGATTGACGACCCTCAGTCCCGGCGCGCGCTGCGCGATCAGAAACACGAGCGCGACGGTTATGATCGAGCCGACAAACGCGAAGACCGTGATATACCGCGACGAACAACCGAGCAGAATCGCAAGCGCCGCGCCGAATGCCGCGCCGTTCGACGCGCCGAGGATGTCCGGACTTGCCATGGGATTGCGGAACACGCCCTGAAACGTCGCGCCCGCCGCCGAAAGCGAGCAGCCGACCAGCACCGCCATGACGATGCGCGGCAGCCGGACGTTCACGACCGCGTTTTCCATAAACGCCGTCCATGTGACCCGCATCGGCCATATCCGGTCAAGTCCTATGATCGAACAAAGCTTATGGAACAGAATACGAATCACTTCGGTAAGCGGCACGGAGTAGCGTCCGAGCGTCAGCGAAACGAGAAACAGTACGAAAAGAACGCCTGCCGCGCCGAGAAGCACCGCCGCCCGTCTGCCTCTGCCCTGTTTTGCCGCTTTGTCCATGCCTCGCTCCCGTTCGTTTACGTTTACCCTGTGTGTGTATCATGTAAATTTTGTAAGTTTTGTAAAGGTAGCTCAACGACCGATTAAACGAAAACAACAATCTTTACAATACTTACTTTTTTTACAAATTTTACATCCTTTACACACCCTATGCTGCCGTTATTCTTTGTAAAGTATAACACCTGGTCGGCTTTGCTGCAAGCAAAATATATATTGTTCGTTATTGCCGCACATCGTTCCGGATTTCGGCAACAAATAAGCCCCGCAGACCGCGGGGCTGTATGCCGTAATGCTTACTCGATCGTAATGCCGCCGGAGACGACTTCGATTTTGATCTCCGTCGCGCCGAGACCGATCTTATAGGTTTCGCCGTCCTTTTCATACGGCAGCTTGACGTTGACGCTTCCGGAAACTTTCTCGCACCGAAGCGTTGCGCCGCGTTCGGGCTCATTAAGCTTCAGCTTGATCGCGCCGGACGCGCTGTCGATCTTGATCTTCTCGACCGTGTCGATCCCGAGCGTGACGCCGCCGGACGCGCTGTCAACGTCGATTTCATTCGCGGAGATGCGGTCGACCGTCAGTCCGCCGGATGCGGTATTGACATTGAAATCGCCGGTAACGCTCACGCTGCCGAACGCGATCCCGCCGGACGCGGAATCCACCTTGACTTCCTTTGCGGAAAGGAATTTGATATCCGTTCCGCCGGAAGCGGTTTCGAGTTTGAGCTTGCCGAGATTCAGCATGTTTTCGGCGGAGACCTTTCCGCTCGCAACGTCGATCTCGAGGTCGACAAAATCCGGCAGTTCGACCGTCAGTTCCTTTTTGTTCGTCTTCGTGATCGGCAGGTTGTAGCCGGACTTGCAGAACTTGATCTTCAGCGTCTTACCGTCCAGCCACCAATGCATCTGCTCGTCCTCGGAGAGCTCGTCGGAGCCGCTTTCGGTCACGGACAGCGTACCCTTACCGTTAAGGAGCTTGATCCCGCCGGACGCCCATTCGATCTCGACCTTTTCCACCTTGTCGCTTTCATAGGTGAAATTGCCCGCCGTGTATTTGTCCGCGTTTGCGTAGCGCACCGGCACCGAGCAGGACAGCCCGGTGATCGTGATGCAGCCCACGCAGGTGAACAGCATAAGACCCGTCAATAGAAGCGCAATGATCCGTTTCATATTCGTTTCCTCCTGTGATACTTATTTCGTAAGCGCCGCCCGCTCCGGCAGCGTGTTCTTGAGTTCGTCCACATCCGCGTCGGTCGTCGACCAGCTCGACGTGAATCGCGCGATCCAATGTCCTTCGTCCGCCCTGCCCCAAAGGTCAAAGCCGACAAATGCCCGCAAGCTCTCTGCCTCCGCATCGGAAAGGATGATAAATTGCTGATTCGTCGGCGAGTTCCACGCAAGCGGATAGCCCTTTTCTAGCAGAATTTCGCGGATGCGCTCTGCGTGGCGGATCGCCTCTTTGCCGATCTGCTCATACAGCCCGTCGGTGAACAGCGTATCGAACTGTACGCCCAAAACCCGCCCTTTTGCCAGCAGCCCGCCGTGTCGTTTCACCTGCGAAAGAAGCATTTTCGGCGCTTCCCGCGGGAACACGACCGCCTCGCCGCAAAGCGCGCCGAGCTTTGTCCCGCCGATGCTGAACGCGTCGCAAAGGGACGCGAGGTCGGAAATCGTCAGATCGTTTTCCGGACAGCCGAGCGCGTAGCCGAGCCGTGCGCCGTCCACGTACAGCTTCATCTCATAGCGGTCGCAAAGCGCACGGACGCGCTCCATCTGCGCTTTCGTGTACAACGTGCCGTACTCGGTCGGATGCGTGAGATAAACGAGCCCCGGGCGCACCATGTGCTCGTGCGTGGCGTCGGCATAGAAGGTTGAAAGGTACGCTTCGAGCGCGTCGACGTCCAGCACGCCGTCATTCTCTTTGAGCGCAAGGACCTTGTGCCCGGTGAACTCGATCGCGCCTGCCTCATGCACGTTGATGTGCCCCGTCTTCGGCGAGATCACGCCCTCGAACGGTTGAAGGAGCAGGTCGATCACGATCATGTTCGTCTGCGTACCGCCCGTAAAGAACGTCACCGTCGCGTCCGGCGTTCCGCACGCGGCTTTGATCTTCTCCGCGGCGCGCGCGGTATACGGATCGAAGCCGTAGCCGCTCATCTGCTCCATATTCGTTTCATAGAGCGCTTTCAGGATCTTCGGATGCGCGCCTTCCGTGTAATCACATTCAAACGTCCGCATGGGTCCCTCCGTTCATTCCGTTCGGTTCTCGTCGCTGTCCATGTATGCTGACAGCAGCGCGTCCAGCTTCGGCAGTGCCGTCCTCAAAGAAACGACCGCGCCGTCCTTCAAATAGCAATGCTTGGAGACGCCCTCCGCGGCAAGCGTACCGCGCGTCACGTTTCGGATCGCGTAGCCCACCTCCAGCATGCGCGTGCTGTATTTGTTGATCCAAACGTCGATCTCCACCTCGTCCGAAAACATCGTGGGACGGCGGTAGTCGATCGAGATACCGACCACCGGCGAAACGACGCCCTCGCGCTCGATATCGACGTAGCCGAAGCCGAGCGCGTCCAAAAACGCGACGCGCGCTTCCTCCATCCACTTCACGTAGACAGCATGGTGGATCACGCCCATCTGGTCGGTCTCGTGGTACTGCGCTTTTCTTCTGTATCGGAACATTTCTGCCTCCGTTCGGTCGATTCCATGCTATTGTAACACAACGCGGCGCATCTGTCATTCCTTTTTGGAAAAATGCGTCGGCGCGCTTGACAAACGCGTAAAACGTGGTATGATATAGATAATTGAACAGTTGCTCAACTGTTCCGAATTGGAGGAGAAAAAATGGAACGCTTGCCGGTATGTGAATGTGAATCCGTCCATCAGGACGTCGTGGACGCCGTCCGTCCGAAGCTTCTCGGCGGCGACGAGGCGATCGACCTTGCCGCGCTCTATAAGCTGTTCGGCGACGGGACGCGCGTGCGCATCCTGCAGGCGCTTCGCGTGCACGAGCTTTGCGTGTGCGACCTCGCCTGCCTTCTCGGTATGACGAAATCCGCGATCTCACATCAGCTCAAAGCGCTGCGGTTAAGTAACCTCGTGCGCTTTCGCCGCGAGGGGCAGAACGTGTTCTACGCCCTTGCCGACGAGCACGTCGAAAAGATCCTCGACCTTGGTCTGGATCATCTGCGCGAATGAACGCGCATTCTTTTTTCGCCTATTAGTTGAACGATTGAGCAACCATTGTACATTTTGGAGGTTCTTATGGAACACGAGCATCATCACGAGCATGAGCACGAGCACGGAAAATGCTGCGAACACGGCGAATGCTGCCGTCACGAGCATCATCACGAACACGAGCATGCGCATGAACATGAGCACGGCTGCGGCTGCGGACATCATCACGATCACGGCGACGGCTGCGGCTGCGGACACGAGCACGGCGGGCATGAGGAAGGCGAAAACCGCACAATGCTGATCCGGCTCATCATCGGCGCCGTTCTCTTTGCCGGCGGTCTTGCCGCGCATTTTCTGCATGCGCCGCTGTACGTCGAGCTGCCGCTGTTTCTCGCGTGCTATGCCGTCGTCGCCTACGACGTCGTGTGGAACGCGATCCGCGGGATCGTACACGGCAACGTATTCGGCGAAGCATTCTTAATGACGATCGCCTCGGTCGGCGCGTTCGCGCTCGGGGAATACCCCGAAGGCGCGGCGGTCATGCTGTTGTATCAGCTCGGCGAGTTTCTTACCGACCTTGCGCTCGACCGCTCGCAGGATTCGATCCGCGCGATCCTCGACATCCGCCCCGACACGGCAAACGTCGTGCGGGACGGCGAGACGACGGTCGTCTCCCCCGCCGAGGTAGAAATCGGCGAAATGATCGTCATCCGCCCCGGCGAGCGCGTCCCGCTGGACGGCGTGGTTCTTTCCGGCGTCTCCGCGCTTGACACACGTGCGCTGACCGGCGAATCGGTCCCTCGCACGGCGATGGAGGGCGACACGGTCCTTTCCGGCTGCATCGTGCTGGACGGCGCGCTCACCGTGCGCGTCGAAAAATCCTTCGGCGAATCGACCGCATCCAAGATCATCCGGCTCGTCGAGGATGCCGCGGACCGCAAAACGCCCGCGGAACGGTTCATCACAAAGTTTGCGCGGGTCTATACCCCCGCCGTGGTCGGCGCGGCGGTGCTGCTTGCGGTTGTTCCGTCGCTGATTACAGGCAACTGGGCGGAGTGGATCCACCGCGCGCTGACGTTTCTTGTCATCTCCTGCCCCTGCGCGCTCGTGATCTCGATTCCGCTCGCGGTGTTCGGCGGGCTCGGCGCAGCGTCACGCGCCGGTGTGCTCATCAAGGGCGGCAACTTCCTCGAAGCTCTGAACAAGGCGCATACCGTCGTTTACGACAAGACCGGCACGCTGACCGAGGGCAGCTTCTCGGTTCGTGAGGTCCTCCCCGCGGACGGGTTTACGAAGGAAACCGTGCTGCATCTTGCGGCAGGCGCGGAGTCGTTCTCCACGCACCCGATCGCGCGGTCGATCCTCGAAGCGGCGGACGATGCGGAACGCTCCGTTTCGGACGCGCATACGATCTCCGGCAAAGGCGTAACCGCAACCGTCGACGGACGCGCGGTCGCGGTCGGCAACGCAAAGCTGATGACGGATCTCGGGCTTTCCGTGCCCGAACCTGAAACCGTCGGTACGGTCGCGTATGTTGCGGTCGACGGCGCGTACGCGGGCTGCATCGTGATTGCGGACGCGCTGAAAGCGGACAGTTTTGAAACGATCGAGACGCTCCGCACGCTCGGCGTGCAGCGGCAGATCATGCTGACCGGCGACATGAAAGCGGTCGGCGAAGCGGTCGCAAAGGAGCTCGGGCTCGACGGCGTATCAACGGAGCTTTTGCCCGATCAGAAGCTTGCGGAAATCGAACGGCTCTATGCGACGCTTCCGAAGGGCGGCACGCTGCTGTTCGTCGGCGACGGCATCAACGACGCGCCGGTGCTTGCCCGCGCGGACGTCGGCGTTGCGATGGGCGGGCTCGGCAGCGACGCCGCGATCGAAGCGGCGGACGCGATCATCCCCGCGGACGCGCCGAGTAAGCTCATCGACGCGATCCGCATTGCGAAGAAGACCCGCCGCATCACGGTCGAAAACATCGTGTTCGCGCTCGGCGTCAAGGCGATCTTCCTCCTGCTCGGCGCGTTCGGTATTGCAAACCTCTGGGTCGCGGTGTTCGGCGACGTCGGTGTGATGCTTTTAGCCGTTCTGAACGCGCTGCGAACGCTGAAAACGGCGCGGAAAACCGCTTGACAATCTTTCGCGGAACGGATATGATGCTCCCGTGAGGTGAGGAAAATGGGAAAGAAACGTGCAATAGAGCTCGCTCCGCGGAAAAAACAGAGCATCGTCGGGTATTACAAAAAATACGGCTGGAAGGTCGCGGCAAAGGACGTCCTGCACGACGTCGTCGGCAGCATTCTCTATGCCGCTGGCATCTATTCCTTTGCGGCGACGGCGGACTTCGCCCCGGGCGGCATCACCGGCGTTGCGATGATCATCAACCACTTCTTCCCGTTCCTGCGCATCGGTATGCTTTCGCTGATCATCAACGTCCCGGTCGCGATCATCTGCTATCGGCTCCTCGGCCGCGTGTTCTTTTTCAAATCCGTCAAGAGCATGCTGATCTCGGCGTTCTTTCTGGACATTGTCTTTCCGCTGATCCCGCAGTATAACGGCGCCGAAAACCCGCTGCTTGCCGCGCTGTTCGCCGGCGCACTGTCCGGCATCGGGCTTGCGATCATCTATATGCCCGGCTCGTCCACCGGCGGCACGGACTTCGTCATCATGAGCATCCGAAAGCTTCGACCGCATCTTTCCATCGGGACCATCTCGCTCGTCGTGGACGGCGTCGTCATTCTGCTCGGCTGGCCGGTGTTCGGCAACATCAATGCGGTGCTCTACGGCGTGCTCATGACGATCGTAAGTACCACCATCATCGACAAGCTGATGTACGGTACGGGCACGCGACGCATGCTCCTCGTCATCTCCGACAAGGCAAAGGAGATCGCGGACGCCATCATGGAGGAAACCGAGCGCGGCGCGACGCTTGCCGACGTGCGCGGCGCGTATACCGGAAAGCCGCACCAGATGATGATGTGCGTGTGCAGTAAGGTCGAGGTCTTCACCGCGCGGCGCATCATCAACCGCATCGACCAAAGCGCGATCGTGATGCTGACGACCGTCGACGAGGCCTACGGCGAGGGCTTCTTGGAGCCGGATACGGACTGAGCAAAGTGCAGTCAACTATGATTGCCTGCGGCAAGTTAGCAGTTTAGAGTTTACAGTTTGCAAAGCAAGGCAATCATATCATAACCCCATAACGTACGCCGCAGGCGTACTCACAACTGTAAACTGTTCTCTTTCCCCGTCGACGAGGCCTACGGCGAGGGCTTCTTGGAGCCGGATACGGACTGAAACGATACGGCAAAGAATAACTCGATGGTTCCGAAACGACACAAGGCATTTCCTTTCCGTACCGGATTGAAAATGCCTCTTTTATTGTTGAAACCATATTGGACGATATGCGGCTTGCGCCGCGCGGTATATTTGCTTCGGCAAATGCGATATGCGACCGCTGCGCGCTCGCACGATATGATATAAATCCCCGCGCCCCGCAGGGCATATCGTTGCATTGCATTATCGCTCTCCGAAGGAGAATATCGCAAATCCCGCAGGAATTTATATCGTGAATCAATACCCTGCCTTTTCGTGTACGACCGTGCCGTCGACGGCGTTGATGATGATGCTTTCCGCGGTATAGTTGCTGTTGTTTCGCTCCGCTTCGCGATCCGGCCCCTCGGTCCAGCCGTCGAAGAACACGACCCAGCACGGCACCTCGTAGAAATCATCCGAATCTTTGACGCGCAGCGTGTACGGCGTCAGCACCATGCGATAGACCTCGAGACCGAACGTGTGGTAATCGCCGCCCTGAAAGCGAAGCGACGGATAGCAGACGTTCAGCGTGTTTTTGACGATGCGGACGATTTCCTCGAACGGCAGCAGCTCCACGTTGGCGTTCGCCTTGCCGACGATCGTTTTTGGACTGTCGTACGCGAAATACCGTATGCCGGTCTCGTCGACGAACACGGTGATCCCTTCCTTGCTGATCGGCTTATTGAAGGCATATCCGTCGCCGTCGCCGTAGTCCAGAAGGTCTGAGGACGTATAATTTCTGTGATTCACCAGCGGATAGCCGTCGAAGTCGCGCCGCAGCATAAAGGTCCAGCCCGCCGCAGTGCTTGTACAGCTGCTTTCCGTCGTATCGTAGAGGTTTGCGGGCTCGCCGTAGGCGATCGAAAAGCCGGTAAAGCCGAGCCGTTCGATCTCGCGAAGCGCGGTCGCTTCGGCGTCCGCGCGCGAAAGCGTCGGCTCCTGCCATTGCTTGGCGGCCCGTTTCATGCCTGCGTCGGCTCCCTCGCGCCGATCCTCCCGGTACTGCGTTTCCCGGTAGATATAGCCGATATGCCGGCAGCCGCGGTCGATCCTGACGAAGTTCCATCCGTTTCGCGCATCGGAGCTGATCGAAGCGTATCCGCCGTCAGCCAGCGTATAGAGCACGCTCTGCCCGATCCGGTACCCGGAATAGTCACTTACCTTTGCCTTGTCAAGCTTGTCCGGGGCGTTTTGGATCTGCTCCATGTACCATTGCGATTCCTGTTCGACCTCCTCGGGCGAGAAACCAGCTTCGTCGCGGTCGATCCCGTCGTCCGGCCGCCCCGCCTGATCCCACGCCTCCCACGCGGCGACCTCATCCAAATACTCCTTGAAATACTGCGTCCATTCATCCTTGGTCAGCGCGTCGACCAGTTCACGCTCCTTGGGCTTACTGAGAAGCTTGTTTGCAAGCTCGATCACCTGTGCGTCGGTCAGCTGCTCCTCACGCGTCCGATAGACCGGATAAAGCCCGTCCGCCTTCGTCTCGATATCCGCGTGGATCGCAAGCGTCACATATTCGCGGATATGCTCGGCGTCCTCGTCCCAACGCGAGGGAAAAAACTGCGTTTGCAGCGGCGCCGCAGTCGGATCCGGTGCGGTTGTCTCGTCAAGCGGCGGCAGCGAAGCGCTCTCCTCCGTCTTTGACACGGAGACCGTATCCTCCAAGGGTTTGGGCGTCGCGTTCAGCTTCTGTTCAAGGATATTGTCGGATTTGCTGACAACAAACTCCTGCTCGGGCGTCGGCAGACACCCGGTCAGAAAAAGCAGCGCCAGCAATACGATGATACAGCGTTTCATACTCATATTCCTTTCGTGTTGACCTTTTCTGTTTATAATGACGTTTCAGAAGCGTAGAATGTTACACGCAATCAAGCGGAAGCGCAGCTTGACAGCGCGGCGGTTGTTTGTTACAATACAGAAAAACAACAGGAGGCAAATGAGCGAATGCGCGACTGATCCGTCTTTTTCGAATGTACCGGACGACCCGAGCGATCGGGTGCGTCTTGCGTTGCCGAAAAACGGATCGCCCTCCTTTTATCACCGACGTCGTCGGTATTTTGGGTCGTTCCCTGCGTTTCGGCAGCGGAGCGATTTTGTTTTTGGCAGGTGATTTTTATGATACAGGCAAGAAATATCAGCATCACGATCGACCGCGATCAGAAGACGATCGTGGAGGACTTCTCCTTTACCGTCGCGGACGGCGCGAAGGTCGCGCTGATCGGCGAGGAGGGCAACGGCAAGTCCACGCTTTTGAAGTGGCTCTACGATCCCGCGCTCGTCGAGGGCTATGCGACCGTGACGGGCTATGCGTCGATCCCCGGCACGAAGGGCTATCTTGCTCAGGAGTTGCCCGAATCGGAACGGACGCTGTCCGTCTATGAATACCTCACGGCGCATTGCCGCGAGGACGCGCTCTCACCCAAGGCGCTCTCCCGCGCCATGAAGGACGTGGCGCTCCCCTATGATCTCGCGTATTCGGACCAACAGATGGGAACGCTGTCCGGCGGCGAACGGGTCAAGCTTGCGCTCTGCACGCTGCTTCTGAACGACTGCGACGTGCTTTTATTGGACGAGCCGAGCAACGATCTCGACCTTGAAACGCTGCTGTGGCTCGAGGGCTTTCTGCGCGCCGTGAAAAAGACGGTGCTCTACATCTCGCACGACGAGGTGCTGCTTTCCCGCACGGCGGAGGCGGTCATCCATCTTGAAATGGTGCGCCGTAAAAAGATCCCGCGCGCGACGATGGCGAATATCCCGTACGACGAATACATGCAGCGGCGCGAAGCGGCAATGGCGCATCAGGCGCAGGTGGCGCAGTTTGAGCAGAAGGCGTTCCGTGAAAAGAAGGAGCGGTATCTTTCGATCTACAACGCGGTCGAGCACGCGCAGAACGCGATCTCCAGAAGGGATCCTTCGACCGGGCGGCTCCTCAAAAAGAAAATGCATACCGTCCAGTCGATCGGCAGACGGCTCGAAAAGGAGCAGGAGCAATTGACCGAGGCGCCGGAAGCCGAATGGGCGATCCTGCCGAAGTGGCTTGCAGGCGAAGTGAAAAACGGACGCACCGTATTGGAATACGGTCCCGCAACGCTTGCGCTTTCCGACCGCATCCTTTCGGAAAGCGTCGCGATCCGCATCTCGGGACCGGAGCGCGTCTGCATCGTCGGCAGGAACGGCTGCGGCAAGACGACGCTTCTGAAGCGTCTCGTGCCGGAGATCGAAAAGCGTGGGTACAACGTGTTCTATATGCCGCAAACGTATGCGGATCTTTTACCCATGGATCGGCTTCCGGTCGAATTTTTAGCGCCGCGCGGGGACAAGGAATCCGTCACGGAGGCGAGGATCTTTCTCGGCAGCATGAAGTATACGACCGACGAAATGGATCACCCGATCCGCGCCCTGTCCGGCGGACAGCAGGCGAAGCTGTTGCTTCTGAAGGCGATCCTCGACCGCGTCGACGTGCTCGTGCTCGACGAGCCGACGCGAAACCTTTCCCCGCTTTCCGCGCCCGCGGTGCGAACGCTTCTTCGGGAATTTTGCGGCGCGATCCTCATGGTCACGCACGACCGCAAGCTGATCGCGGAAGCCGCGACGCGCGTGCTGGAGCTCACGAAAGCAGGGCTTCTGCCGTTCGATGCGTCGACGCTTTAACCAAGCAGAATATCCATCGCGGTCATCAGCATGAAGCCCGCGAGCACAAAGAGCGTACCGAAAAGCGGACGCTCTTTTTGCGTGTCCGGCAGCAGTTCAAAGCCCGTCACGTACGCCATTGCGCCCGCGGCGAAGGAGAGAAGCCACGGAAGCGCGGGCACGGCGAACCGGGAAAGCAAAATTGTCAGCGCGCCTGCGATCGGCTCGGACACGCCGGACAGCACGCCGTAAAAAAAGGACTTCCCCCGCCCCACGCCGGAAGCGGAAAGCGGCAGGGAGATGATTGCGCCTTCCGGGAGATTTTGCAGCGCGATCCCGAGCGAAAGCGCAAACGCGCTCACGGCCGTCACGCTCCCCTTTCCGGACAGCAGACCCGCATACGCCGCGCCGACCGCCATGCCCTCCGGCACGTTGTGAAGGGACACCGAGAGCACCAGCATGCGGGTAGAATGCGAGACGGCGCCCGTATGCCCGATCCGCGCGGATACCCGATCCCATGCGGCGAGCAGCCCTGCGCCGAGCAGAAAACCGAGGACCGCGGGAAGCCACGGCACATTCCCCGCTTCCGCCGCCTGTTCCATGGCGGGAAGGAGTAAGCTGAACACGGCAGCCGCCGCCATGATCCCCGCCGCCGCGTCCGAAAGGAAGCCGGATAGACGCTTCGGGATCCCGTTTTTCAGCACCAGCACCGCCGCCGCGCCGATCGACGTGCCCAGAAAAGGCACGAAAAGCCCCTTGATCGCTTCGTACATCGGATCCCTCCCTCCTTTCGGCGCTCATGCTATCGTATGCCGCGCGCGTGTCGTTCGGTGACGAAACGGGCACAAATTTTGTGCCCGTTTGTCTTGACAATATATTCTGTCGGGTTTATACTGAATTCAGAAACGGGCACAAGCCCGGATCGGAACGAGTACGCACGCGACGGGCCGTTTGTCCGTCAAATTATTGAAAACAGAAAGGAACATGATCATGGGAAAGTTTGAAGTCAAAGAAGTAAAGTCCGGTATCAAGTTCAATCTGAAGGCCGGCAACGGCGAGATCATTGCGACGAGCGAGATCTACACCACCGAAAAGGCCTGCATGAACGGCATCGAGAGCGTCAGAAAGTCCTGCCTCGGCGAGATCGAGGACCAGACCGTCGAGGGATTCGAGGTCAAGAAGCATCCGAAGTTCGAAGTCTATAAGGACAAGGCGGGCGAATTCCGCTTCCGTCTCAAGGCCAAGAACGGCGAGATCATCGCGACCGGCGAAAGCTACAAGGCAAAAGCAAGCTGTTTGAAGGGCATCGAGAGCATCAAGAAGAACGCGCCCGAAGCGCCCGTCGTAAAGGTAGAAGAGTGACAAGAACCGCAAATGCCCGTCCGGAAACGGATGGGCTTTTTTGTTGCCGCAATGTTCACACTCTGTTGACAAACATGTGAAAATCAGATGGTATAATAAGATATCGAATTGCGGACTTCGTTTTTCGTAAAGTCCGGAAAGGAACCGTAGTTGAAGGTCCCCGAGTGGAGTAAAAAACAGACGATCCTGATCGGCGTGCTCGTCGGCGTTTTGCTTTGCGCGATCCTGTTCTTTGTCGCAGTGGCCACGCGTCCCGCAGCGGCGACCATGCTGGACGAACCGGAAGAGGAAGCGGATATCGCGCTGATCGAGGAAGGCGCGGTCTCTTTCGAGACGGACGCCACCCCGCCGCCGGACCTCTCCCTGATCTTTCGTCCGGACGCCGAGCATCCGCTGCCGGAGGACGGCGCCGTTCTTGCGCTCGACGGCGATTATACGATCGGCGGTACGGTCTATTCCAACTATCCGCTGGACAGCGTGACCGTAACGATCTCTTGCTCCCACAACAATCAAAAACCGTATCCGTACAAGAATACGGTGCATTTCTTGCAAAACGGCGCAGGCGTCTACGACCTCTGTGACGCTGCGACCGACGAAGGCGTGTCGCTCTCCTCGCTGGTCGATTTTTCCGAGCTTCTCGTCGGCGTGCAAACGCTGAAGATCACCGCGTCCGTCAAGGGCACGCGGCCGGTCGAGCTCGTCCGCTGCACGTTCTACGTGCTCGGAGAGGAATGGGAAACGATCACAAAGGACAAATTCCCCGATTCCTATCCCGAGGCGCTGAAATTCTTCGGCTCGGAGGAGCGGTTCCTCTATCGGTATCAGTGGGTCAACGGCCGCTACACCGTCGCCGATCCCGAGTGGGAAAAGACCTACATCACCGAGATCCCCGGCTATCCGGACAACATGCCGTGGCTTGTGCATATCGACGCTGTACCGTATATGGAAAAGGCGTTCGAATACCTTGAAAACACCTGTATCCGCGTGCACGGCACGAACGGCGACACCGGTGTGATCAAGGCGATCGCGCTGATCACGGAGTACAACGGCTGCTACGTTTCGCGGTTCACGTCAAGCTTAAAGGCCGTGAGCCACCACACGTTCGGCACCGCGGTCGATCTGAACGCTTCGATGGATCCGAACAAGAACAACGAAAAGAACCACGCGGTGATCGACGACGACGTCAAGGGGCATCTCGTTTACAACGGTATTCAGGAAGAAAACGGCGTGCGTTATTACGATTTTACCTACGACGGCAATTACAAACTTGACCCGAACGGCGTACCGGAAACCTGCGTGAACTATCTGCTCTATGAATTCGGCTTCTTCCGCGCCGGCTTCGACTGGGCGCACTACTATAAGTCGACGAGCGATGCGATGCACTTCTGTCTCAGCGAATTCGTGACGCACAAGCACGACGACAAGACCTACGGGCTCCGGAAAGTGTATGAATATATCGAAGACACACCGGAAACACCCTCCCCCGAACCCTCCGTTTCCCCCGCGGTCACGCCGGTCGCGACGCCGTAAAACCGAATCAAATGCGGCGCGGAATAAATCTCCGCGCCGCTTTTGTTTTTGGCCGTTCTGTGAAGGAAAATCGACAAAATTGGTACCGATTTGTAACCCGAAAATGAATAATCGGATATTTTGAAAACTCATTATAAAGAAACGTCGAAAACCGGCACAAGCCCGAAAAAGTGTGCTACGATACGCCACACAGGAGGTGGATCGTATGAAAACGCTGAAACGGTTTGCCGTTTTCGGTCTTGCCGCGATCTTTCTGCTTTCTCCGCTGATCGTTCGGCCGGCCGCCGCGGAAGCGCGGCCCGCTCTTCGGTTTGAAGCGCAGGAACAGGAGCCGGCAAAAGAAAACGAAAAACTCGTTGAACAGATCCGTTCGACCTACAAAGCGGCAAAAAAGACCGCTCACAGAAAGTCCTTCAAGGGCAAGTGCGGAAACTATGTCGGGCTGCAGCTCAAAACGCTTGGCATCAACACAAAGTATATCGGCAGCAACGGAAACCGCGCGTTCGATCTCTACAAGGGCAAAACGGAGACCTCGGGTGGATACGCGGTCACCGCATACCCCGCAAAGCAGTACACGCTCACGGAAGCGCTGAAAGCCATTCAAAGAGAGGATCCGCACGCGCGGAACATCCTTGTCGGCTTTGAAAAGGGCACAAGCAAAGCGGGCAGAAAATACGGACACGTGCTGTTCATCCACGGCATCGAGAACGGCATGGTCTATTTCTCCGACAGTTACGCGCAAACCGTCGACGGTGTGAAATACAAGGAGGGCGAACCGATCGTCTGTTCGATCGAGACCTTCGCCGCGAAGTACAAAAAATACAAGCTTGACGGCGTGATCCACTTTGGTTAATATCCCTTCATCGGGTACACAAAATACATGCAACGAAAAAAGCACCGGTTTTCCGGTGCTTTTTCGTGTTGATCCGACTCAGCCGTCGATGGTGCAGTACATGAAGTACTTATAGCCCAGCGGGTTGGAGAAGAAGCCGTGGACGTTCTTGCTGATCATGTAGGTATCCGTGTAGTAGTAGATCGGGCAGATGCAGCCGGTGGACATGAGGAGATCCTCTGCGCGGTGCATGAGCTCATAACGGACGTTGTTGTCAGTGCAGTTCTTGATCGTCTTGATCAGGACGTCATAGGTCTCTGCCCAGGTGCCGTTTTCGACCTTGATGTCATAACCGAGGTCGGTGAGGTCCAGGTTGTAGCACGCGACGTCGACATGGTTGCCCTTGCCGAACTGGACGTCGTTGTTGCCGGAAGCGGTGGTCCACATGTCGAGGAAGCAGATCGGGTCATTGTAGTCCGCGACCCAGCCGTTACGCGCGATGGAGTAATCGCCGTTCTTACGGGTCTGGAGGAACGTTGCCCATTCCTGGTTCTCCATGTTCATCGTGATGCCGACCGCTGCGAGCTGTGCCTGCAGGTATTCGCCGATCGCCTTATGACCTTCGGATGTGTTGTAGAGGTACGTCATGCTCGGGAAGTTCGTGAACTTGCCGGTCGCTTCGTCGAAGTTGTAGTACTTCTTCAGCACTTCGAGCGCCTGGTTGTAGTTGCTTTCGACTGCGGATGCGTCAACATTGTAGAAGCCGATGAAGCCGTCGTTGTGACCCGCGGTCTTATAGAACTCGGTGCCGTCCGGGTTGGTCATACCCATGGCAACGAAGGACGATGCCGGGACCTGACCGCCCTGTGCGATGTCGTTGACGATGTAGTTGCGGTCGAACAGCAGGGTGATCGCGTTGCGGATCTCTGCGCGCGCCGCTTCCGCTTCCACACCGGTGAGGCCGAGCTCTGCGGGGAGAATGTCCTCGTTGATGTTCCAGCAGACATAGTAGGTACCGATCTGACCTGCGACTTTGTACTCATCCGGGTACTCTGCCTTCAGCGTTGCCATTTCGTTGGTCGGAACGTCGTCGATCAGCTGCCAGGTGCCGTTCTTGAAGTTGGCAACCATGTTGTTGGAGTCGTCGGAGAGGTAGAAACGGATTCGATCCATCGTAACCTTATCCGCATCGACATAGTTCTTGTTCTTATCAAGAACAATAACGCTGTTATGCTTCCAGCCGGTCATGGTGTACGCACCGTTGGAGACATATGTCTTTGGATTGGTTGCCCAGCTTTCGTTGGCAACGACATCCTCACGAACCGGGAAATAGGTCGGGAACGCAAGGAGTTCATCCCAGTAAGCAACGGGATTGTACAGGGTTACCTGCAGGGTCTTTGCGTCGAGCGCCTGAACATTCAGGTTGCCCTCGTTGTAACCGTCGACGACCTCGAACATGTAGCCGTAGTCTGCACCGAGTTCTTCGCTCGCTGCGCGCTTCCATGCAAATTCAAAGTCGTTTGCGGTGACGTCCTTACCGTCGGACCACTTGAGACCGTCGCGCAGGGTATACGTGTAGGTCACGGTACCGTCTGCGTTCTCGACGGGCTTGACCAATTCCTCCGCTGCGTCCGGAACGATGACCAGCTTGCCGCTGTCATCCTGCGCCCACTTTGCGAGGCCGGAGAACAGATGCGCAATCAGCGTCGCGCCGTCGACCGCGGAGTTCAGCGCCGGGTCGAGCGTGTCGGGCTCAGATGCGAGACAAACAGCGATGCCGCCGGTATCCAGGTTTGCGCAAGCAACCAGAGAAAGCGCCATTGTCAGGATCAAGAGCAGTGCTATGAGTTTCTTCATTTTTTGATTTCCTTCCCTTCCTTTTTTTATCAAAACGCACGGGTTTGCCGTACATCATGAACTTGTTAAATCTCGTTGAGCCGGTGGCAGGCAACGAAATGGCCGGGCTTCACCTCTTTGAATTCCGGCATGGCTTCTGCGCAGCAGGGCGCGGCGTTCGGGCAGCGTGTGCGGAACGGACAGCCGCTCGGCGCGTTCAGCGGGCTCGGGATGTCGCCGGAAAGCACGATGCGCTTGTTTGCTTTTGCCACCTTCGGATCCGGCTGCGGGACCGCGGACATCAGCGAGCGGGTGTAAGGATGCAGCGGCTGATCGTAGATCTCCGCCGCGTCCGCGAGCTCGACCATCTTGCCGAGATACATGACCGCGATACGGTCGCTGATATGGCGAACGACCAAAATATCATGCGCGATGAACAGGTACGTCAGGTTCATCTGCTCCTGCAGTTCGACGAACATGTTGATGACCTGCGCCTGAATGGAGACGTCCAGCGCGGAAACCGGCTCGTCGCAGACGATGAAGTCCGGCTTTAACGCAAGCGCGCGGGCAATGCCGATACGCTGACGCTGACCGCCGGAGAACTCGTGCGCGTAGCGCGAAGCATGCTCGCTGTTTAAGCCCACCTGATCCATCAGCTCAAGGATCCGATGCAACCGTTCCTCTTTGTTTTTGTAGGCCTTGTGGATGTCCAGCGGCTCGCCGATGATATCGGAAACCGTCATGCGCGGATTCAGCGAGGAATAAGGATCCTGGAAGACCATCGTCGCTTTTTCGCGCAGCTCCCGGATATCCGCTTTGCTTTTGATCGGATGCCCGTTGAAAATGACCTCGCCTGCGGTCGGCTGATACAGATGCAGGATCGAACGACCGACGGTCGTTTTGCCGCAGCCGGATTCGCCGACGAGACCGAGCGTCTCGCCGCGGCGAATGGAGAACGATACGTCGTCGACCGCTTTCAGCGGTTTGGTTTTCAGCCAGCCGACGTTGATGTTGAAATACTGCTTGAGATGGCGAACGTCAACCAGAATATCGCCGTTCTTTTCGATATGTTCGCTCACGCGTTCTCACCGCCTTCCTCTTCCCGCACGATCGTGCCGTTCTCAATGCCTTCCTTCACGTTCATCCAGCAGGCGGCAAAGTGTTCGTCGTTGATGCGCATGCGCTCGCAGCGCTGTCTCAGACAGATCTTCATCGCGTTGTTGCAGCGCGGCGCGAACGGACAGCCCTCCGGCATGTTCAGAAGATCGATCGGCGTACCCGTGATCGGATGCAGCTTGCTGCCGGCGGTATCCGCCGTGGGGATCGACCGCATCAATCCCTTGGTGTATTCATGCTTCGGATTGTAAAAGATCTCCTCCGCCGTGCCCTGTTCACAGATCGAACCGGCATACATGACGATCACTTCATCGCACATCTGCGCCACGACGCCGAGGTCGTGCGTGATCATGATGATCGCCATGCCGAGTTCTTCCTGCAGCGATTTCATCAACTCGAGGATCTGCGCCTGGATCGTGACGTCCAAAGCGGTCGTCGGTTCGTCGGCGATCAGGATATCCGGTTCGCACGCGAGCGCCATTGCGATCATAACGCGCTGCCGCATGCCGCCCGAGAACTCGAACGGATACTGTTTGATGCGCTTTTCGGGCTCGTTGACGTTGACAAGACGCAGCATTTCGATCGCGCGCTCACGCGCCTGCGCTTTGTTGCGGTCGGTATGCAGCATGATCGCTTCCATCAGCTGATGTCCGATCGTATAGGTCGGATTCAGCGAGGTCATGGGATCCTGGAAGATGATCGAAACCTTGTTTCCGCGGACGGTCTTCATCACGGATTCATCCGCGCCGACGAGCTCCTGCCCGTCCAGCTTGATGGATCCGGAAACGATCTTGCCCGTGGTGGCAAGGATCTGCATGATCGAGTATGCGGTCACGGATTTCCCGGAGCCGGATTCGCCGACGATGCCGAGCACCTTGCCGCGGTCGAGATTGAAGGAAACGCCGTTGACGGCTTTGACTTCTCCCGCAGGGGTAAAGAAGGAAGTGTGCAGATCACGTACTTTCAATAACGGTTCCTGTTCCATGTTCATGCTCCCTTATCAGTTTCTCAGTTTCGGGTCAAACGCGTCGCGCAATCCGTCGCCGAACAGGTTCAGCGAAAGAACGATCAGCGAAATGACGATCGCCGGGATGATCATGCGGTACGGGTAAGAGGACAGACCGTTCAGCGCGTCGGAAGCGAGCGACCCCAGCGACGGCATCGGCGCGTTGACGCCGAGACCGAGGAAGGACAGGAAGCTTTCCGTGAAGATCGCGTTCGGGATCTGCAGCGCGGTGGAGATGATGACCACGCTGATGCTGTTCGGCAGCAGATGCTTACGGATGATCCAACTGCCCTTTGCGCCCGCGGCGCGGGACGCGAGGACGTATTCCTGCTCGCGCAGCGAAAGGATCTGACCGCGGATCAGTCGCGACATGCTGACCCAGTACAGCACGCCGAAGACGATGAATAAGCTGATGATGTTGGTACCGATCCGTTCCAGCGCAGTCCCTTCAAGCGCCGTGCCCAACGTTTTTTTGAGAACGGACGCAAGCAGAATGACCATCAGCATATCCGGCAGCGAATAGATGATATCGACGATGCGCATGATCACAAGGTCGACCGCGCCGCCGCAGTAACCGGAAATGGAACCGATCGTCATGCCGATGATCAGAACGATGATGCTTGCAAAGAAGCCGACCGCAAGCGAGATGCGCGTGCCGTAGACGACGCGGATAAAATAGTCGCGCCCGCGCTCATCCGTTCCGAAAATGTGCGGGAAGATCTTTTCCCCCGCCGCGATGCGCTCCTGCTCCGTCTTGCCGTATTCAAACGGCGCCAGATTGCCGTAAGAGCTGTCGACCGGCTTGCCGGGCTGAATACCGAGCTGCTCGCCGAATTCGTATGGCCAGAACAGCGGAATAAACAGCGAGGACAGCGTGATGATGATGATCACGATCAGACTGACCGTGGCGACTTTGTTTTTCAGAAGGCGCTTGACGCCGTCACGGAAGAACGTGGACGACGGGCGCATCTGCACCATGTACGCTTTTTCTTCGTCGGTGGCGGGAATGAAGGCGTCGAGGTCCACATGCATGGAAAATGCTTTTCTGAGATCTTTAAAATCTTTCATGTCCGGGCCTCCCCTCACTCCAGATTGATCCGCGGATCGACGATCTTATACATGATATCGCTGACCAGGTTCATAATCACGATCAGCACCGCCAGAACGATCGTCGTGCCCATGACCATGGGATAGTCGCGGTCGGTGATGCTCTTGACAAAGGCGCGGCCGATGCCGGGCACCGCAAAGATCTTTTCCACGACCAGCGAACCGGTCACGATATACGCAAGCATCGGTCCGAAATAGGTGATGACCGGGATCAGCGAGTTTTTCAGCGCGTGTCCGAAGATGATCTTCATGTTGGAAACGCCCTTCGCTTTCGCGGTGCGGATATAATCCTGACCGAGCACGTCCAGCATCGAGGAACGCGTCAGTCGTGTGATGTACGCCATCGGATAGAGCGACAGCGTGATGATCGGCAGAACAAGGCCGCCCTTCGCCGCACCGTTCGCAGGGAGAACGTGCAGCGAGATCGCAAAGAAGACAAGCAGCAGCGACCCCATAATAAACGACGGCATGGATACGAACGCCGTGGTGATGACCATGATGATCTTGTCGATCAGCTTATTTCTGCGCAGCGCGGCGACTGCCCCGAGAACGATGCCGAAAATGCCCGCGATCACAGCGGCGATCACACCGAGTTTCACGGAGGTCTTCATGCCGTCCGCGATGATATCAATGACCATACGGCCTCTCTGTTTCAGCGAGGGACCGAAGTCGAACTTTGTAACGATGTCCTTGAGATAGGTGCCGTACTGCACGAGCAAGGGCTTATCCAGACCGTACTTTGCCTCCAGCGCCGCCTGTGCAGAAGGCGTGATCGCCTTCTCACTTAAAAACGGACCGCCCGGAACGGCATGCATGACAAAGAACGTCACCGTGATGACAATCCAGACGGTCAGAATCGCAAGAAGGATCCTCTTCAGGATGTAGAACGCAGTTTTTGAATTCATTACCTGTTCCCTTTCTTTTTGGTGCAACCCGATCTGCGCAACTTGCGCCGGTCCCCCGGAAGCGTCCCGGATGTTTATAACTATGCACGGAGTTATTGTAATACATTTCACGATGAAAAGCAACAAAAAAAGAAAATTTGTACATTCTGTTCCGTATTATGATACAGTCATTCGCTCCGCCGTACATTTCTGCAACAAAAAAAGCACCGATTTCTCGGTGCTTTTCGTGATTTCGGAACTTATTTGGTCATGTTCGCGATCTCTTCCGCAAAGTTGTCCTTGCGCTTTTCGATGCCCTCGCCCTTCTCGAAGCGGACGAACGCGAGAACCTTGGACGCGTTCTTGCTCTTGAGCATTTCCTTGACGGTGACGTCCGGGTTCTTGACGAACTGCTGTTCCTCGAGGCAGACTTCCTTATAGTACTTCTGCATACGGCCGTCGACCATCTTCTCGATGATCGCGTCGGGCTTCGGCTTTGCCGCATTCGCGTTCTCTTCCTTTGCGGCTGCCAGCTGGACGGCGCGCTCACGGTCGATGAACTCCTGCGGGAGATCCTCGCGTCCTACGCAGACGGGAGAAGCCGCCGCGATCTGCAGCGCCACGTCGTGCATG
Source organism: Clostridia bacterium (assembly GCA_017554455.1). Lineage (GTDB taxonomy): Bacteria > Bacillota > Clostridia > Christensenellales > CAG-138 > UBA3792. The sequence goes on from JAFZIH010000120.1 coordinate 29,732, forward strand.
GCTTCACGGTCACATTCCTCTGCAAACTGCACGAGGACGCCGCGGCTGCCGCCGAGGTGGATGTACGTGTCGACTGCGCCTTCCATGCGGACGAAACGGCGGACGGAGATCTTTTCGCCGATCTCAGCAACCGCTGCGGTCTGCAGCGCCTGGACGGTCTGACCGTCGATCTCACTCGCCATCAGCGCGTCGAGATCCGCAGGATTCGCTTCCACGACCTGCTTTGCGATCGTCTTGACGAACGCCTTGAACCGGTCGGTCTTCGCAACGAAGTCGGTCTCGCAGTTGACCTCGACCAGAGCGGCGACATTGCCCTCACGGTAATCGTCGACAAGACCTTCCGCCGCAATGCGGCCTTCCTTCTTCGCGGCCTTCGCAAGGCCCTTCTCACGCAGGAAGTCGATCGCCTTTTCGATATCGCCGTCGGTTTCGACAAGCGCTTTCTTGCAGTCCATCATGCCGGCGCCGGTGCGCTCACGCAGTGCCTGTACGTCTTTTGCGGTAAAGTTCATGGTAGTACCTCCCGATTATGCTTCTTCTTCGGTCTCTTCTTCCGCCGCGTCGACTGCCGCGTCGGTCATCTGCTCGCCCTGCTTGCCTTCGAGCACGGCGTCCGCCATCTTCGCAGCGATCAGCTTGACCGCACGGATCGCGTCGTCGTTGCCGGGGATCGGGTAATCGACCTCGTCCGGGTCGCAGTTGGTGTCGATGATCGCGACGATCGGAATGCCCAAGCTGCGCGCTTCTGCGATCGCAATGTGCTCCTTGCGCGGGTCGACAACGAACAACGCTGCCGGGAGCTTTTTCATTTCCTTGATGCCGCCGAGGTTCTTCTCGAGCTTTTCGCGTTCATTCATGAGGCCGATGACTTCCTTCTTGGGCAGAAGATCAAAGTCGCCGTTCGCTTCCATCTGGTCGATCTTCTTGAGACGCGCGATGCGGGTCTGGATGGTCTTCCAGTTGGTCAGCATGCCGCCGAGCCAGCGCTGGTTGACGTAGAACATTTCGCAGCGC
>JAFZIH010000121.1 GCA_017554455.1 Clostridia bacterium
ACGGTTTTCTTCTGAACGACGGGGCACGGACCGGCTTCGATGACAGTGACGGGAATCATGGTACCGTCAGCTCTGAAGAACTGCGTCATACCGATCTTCTTGCCCAAAATGGCTTTCTTCATTGGTACATACCTCCGTTTGGGATTACAGCTTGATTTCGATGTCGACGCCCGCGGGCAGATCCAGCTTCATCAGCGCTTCAACGGTCTTGTTGGACGGCTGGATGATGTCGATCAGACGCTTGTGCGTTCTCATCTCGAATTGCTCACGAGAATCCTTATACTTGTGCGTTGCACGAAGGATCGTAACGATTTCCTTCTCGGTGGGCAGGGGGATCGGGCCGGAAACCTGTGCGCCCGTTCTCTTGGCGGTTTCGACGATCTTTTCGGCGCTCTGGTCGATCAGACTGTGTTCATAGGCCTTGAGCTTGATACGAATTCTTTGGTTTGCCATACTTTTTTCTTTCCTCCTAAAATAGTTGTTGGGCAGTACACAGAGCCGTGTGTTTCCCTCTCATTTTTTTACACAGCCGTTTTTCGGCTGTGGTCGGCGGGACGGCACGGGAAACTGCTATTTTTGCCCCGTCCGTTCGGACGTCGGATATGCGCGAAATTACCCGGAATGGCAACCGGCAACCTCCGCTGCACTCCTGTGCTGCACGGCAAAGCTTCGCCTGTGCGCGCGAACATTTGCACTATACACTATCTGCTCTGAAAATGCAAGCATTATTTTTTATTTTTTCAAAATATATTTTTGACAAAAAACCGCCTCCGCACGGTTGAAAAACGCGCAGGGATATGATATATTATAGATGACAAAATTTCGGAGGTGGATAATATGGAGCAAAAGATTCGTCGTATCGGTATCCTGACGAGCGGCGGCGACGCGCCCGGCATGAACGCTGCCGTCCGCGCGGCGGTCCGCACCTGTTTGATGAACAAGGTCATCCCCGTCGGCATCCGCCGCGGCTATCAGGGCCTGATCCACGCGGACGTGATGGAAATGAACGCGCGCAGCGTCAACGGCATCATCCACCGCGGCGGCACGATCCTCTACACAGCCCGCAGCGAGGACTTCATGACCGAAGCCGGTCAGCACCGTGCGGCGCAGACCTGCCGCTATCTCGGTCTGGACGCGGTCGTCTGCATCGGCGGCGACGGCACGTTCCGCGGTGCGCTCGCGCTGTCCAAACAAGGCGTCAAGGTCATGGGCGTCCCGGCGACCATCGACAACGACATCGGCTGCAGCCACTACACGATCGGCTTCGACACGGCGGCGAACACCGCGGTCGAGGCGATCGACAAGCTCGCCGACACAATGCAGTCGCATGAACGCGTCTCCGTCGTCGAAGTCATGGGCCGTCACGCCGGTCATCTTGCGGTCTACGTCGGCGTCGCAGTCGGCGCGACCTCGATCATTATCCCAGAGTTCCCCTATTCGTTCGAGCACGACGTCATCGAGAAGATCCGCGAAGGCCGCATGCACGACAAGCACCACCACCTCATCATCGTTGCGGAGGGCGTCGGCAAGTGCGACGAGATCTGCCACCGCATCAGCGAGGAGACCGGTCTCGAAGCGCGTGTCTCCATCATCGGCTACATCCAGCGCGGCGGTGCGCCGACCGCGCGCGACCGCGTCATGGCGTCCCGCATGGGTCACTATGCCGTCGAGCAGCTCCTTGCCGGCAATTCGAACCAGGTCGTCTGCTACCGCGATTCGCACATCCTGCTGACGCCGATCGAGGAAGCGCTCGAGATGAAAAAGAACCTCGACGCGTATATGTACCGCGTCGCCGGCGACATTGCATTATAATATTCACGTATTCACCAGCAAACACGCCCGCAGATCGCGGGCGTGTTTCTTCCTATATATATAGTATCTCACAGAGGCGTTTTTTACTATATCTTGCGTCAATCGAACAGATACCGGTACAACGCTTCCGGCGCGTCAAAATACAGCGGACAATTTTCCTGCAAAAACGCGCGGATCTCAGGAACGTCGTACGCCCAGCCCGCCGCTGCGAACGGCACGCCGACGCTCTTTGCCATATCGTAGCCCGGCTTCAGATCATCGACCATCAAAAGATCGGACGGCGCAAGGTCCAGCTCGCGCATGATCTCGTTCAGCGCCCACGGATCCGGCTTGCGCAGCTCGCGCGGCAGCTCCCAGCCGTAGACGAGCCGCGGCTCCGGAAGGCCATTTGCTTTATAGTCGCGCAGGATGTTGTCCTTGAACGAGTGTGAAACGACGCAGACCGTTCCGCCGCGCTGCATCTGCTCGCGGATGATCGCCGCAACGCCCGGAAAGACTTCGGGGATATGCTCCTTGACGTACGCCTGCCAGATCTCGAGCTCGCGGTTGAACTCCTCCGGCGTGAAGCCGAGCACGTTCTCGCAGTACGGCAGAAAGCCGGGATCGAAATTGATGCGAAAATACGTGTCGAGGTCCATGGTCAGCCCCGGACGCAGCTCCTCGAGCGCGACAAGGAACGACGGATGATGCACGTGCTTCGTGCTGTTCATCACGGTATCGTCATGGTCAAGCACCAGACATTTGTATTTCAAACCGTTCATCTGTTCAATCCTTCATTTCCGCAACGCGCCAGCGTTCACTTCAATTCTTTTCTGATTTGCTTTTGTTTTTCGTAGCAAGTCTCCAGGAACTGTTCCTTCCTGCTCTTATCAACTGTGCTGTGTGTAAAGAATTCATGCAGAACGCGTTTCGCTCGTTCGAATTGCAGCTCAAGCCAAAGTGTTTTGTCGTTCATAACGAAATATAACTCATCACCGATCATATACCGCTTTTCACGGCGGTCACGGATATATATCAACAAGGCCATAGGTGTAATCAGAACGAGGAAATTAGCCGCGGTCAAGACGATCCACCACCCTCCGAGTTCCCTCGCGTTTGCAATGATAACAAAAAACTGTATATAGATGCCGAAAAAAGCAAGCAGAACGATCGGCACGATCATCATCAGAATGGCAAGGATCGAGCATATGATCGAATACAAAGGCGAATCTGCAAAGACACGCTTTTTCGGATGATTCATTCGCTTCTCCTCCTTACGCAGACCTCTGCTTGTTGACAAAAATCGTTTATGGTATTTGTCATTATACGCGAAATCCTTTGAAATAGCAAGGACTGTTGTGCGGATTTCGCATCCGTGTATTCCGCTCTTTTGCCGCGGCGGGACGCCGGGGACGACGTCCCCTACGACTACCCGAAGAGAAGAAACGAGATACGGCTGACGCCGTACGATATGTTTACTCATGTAAACGCGATATATGATCGTTTCCGATCATGCGATATGATCTGCATTCCCTGCGTCCCGCTGGACACATC
>JAFZIH010000122.1 GCA_017554455.1 Clostridia bacterium
CCGTTACATCGTCCTCGGTGGTGTCGCTGTACGAGGTGCGCCGCGTTTGCGCAAGCTTTTTGAGCCGTTCGATGCGCCGTCCAACGGTCGTAACGATCGCCTCGATCCGCTTCTCATCCATGTAATCCCTTGCCTTGTCCGCAGACAAGACTTCCGCGATCAGATCCTTCACGTCTGAAAGCCGGTCGAAATCGATCCACGAAAAGTCCGTCACAAGCTTCAGCTGCTGCTCGTGATGCTTTTTGAACGGTTTGCATTCGATGTTCTGTTCGGCACGGATCTCCGGCGCAACCTTGTCATATCCGAGCGACGAGCCGCTGTCATAAATCGGCGCCATCCCGCGCCACTCAAGCGTTTCCGCGTTGCGGATCGCACCGAAGTTGTTCAGATGCCGGTCCTCGTTCGCAAGGATGTAATCCAATACGATCATGCGATCCAGGAACGGAACGACGTCCGGAATGCCCAGCGCCGTCGCGCAGTTCACAAAATGGCGATAGAGTGAAGTATCATTCGCTTTCTTCTGCGACTGTATGATGCGCCACGCGGGAACCAGCTCGGTCTGCTCGGTGATGAAGTCCTCGCATACGCTGTACGGATACCCGTCGATCCACGTGACCGTGTACGGGATATGCGCAATGCCGAGGCGCTCCATGACGCCGGTTGCGATCACCTCGTTAAACGGCTGCTGCCGGAACGGGTTGGAGCCGCCCTTGATCAGGCAGCGCTTGCCGTTGATGATCTTCCAGCGCTTCTTCAGATTGCCGTCGGACGTGCTGTCCGGCGAACGGAAGTTGATGGTTTCGCTCCTGTGCGCCGATCCGAACAGGATATCGCCGACGTCGTCTGAAAAGGCGTTGTCGAAGAAGTTGACGTCCTCCCATTTGAGATCGGAACCGTCCGGGCAGATCCAGTATTGATCCGACAGACTGAGTCCGAAGCAGCGAATAAGAAGCGTCTTGGTATCCTTGATTTCCATTGCCTCGAGCGCTTCGCGAACGCCGGAACGGCTTGCGGGGATAGAGCGATCCGCCCACCATGTATTCAATGCCGCACGGTCTGCAACGCCCTTCTTGACGGGAATGCCGACGGGCAGATGCTCCTTTGCGTACACCGTCCCGATGCGGCGAATGAACCCGGTCGCGTCGTCAAGCTCCAGATCGGCCACCTTGATGCGCTTGTGCATGAGCGTGCATTTCAAAACCGAACAGTCTGCCTGCGCTTCCGGCTCACTGCCGGAGTCGGAACGCAGCGCCTTCAGCGCCGCCTGCAGACGCTTCCGTTCTTCGATCTGCGCGGTCAGCGTCGCGATTTCATCATCACGGAGGTACTTGCTCTGCTTCTTGCCGTTCTCCGTCCACTGATGATATGGGACAGCGAGAAGTTTTCATCCCCCGGACCCGTATCCCGCGCCCGATGCATCGGATTCATTGAATCGAGAGAAAAGGGCTTTCAAATGCTTGTCGGTTGGCACAAAAAATGGTATAATAATTTGAATGATTTGAAAGGAACGTCGCCATGTACAAAGATCCCTTTGAAGAATACCTCCGCGCGCAGG
>JAFZIH010000123.1 GCA_017554455.1 Clostridia bacterium
GGGATGGGCCGTCATCACGCTCCTGCACGGCGTGTTCAGCGAGGCGAACGCCGAACAGCGGCATTGCAGACTGATGCTCGAGGAGCCGCGTGTAAAACAAAGCGGAAGGTTTGAAAAGACCGACGACGTGCGGCGCGTCCGAAACGGTATCACGATGCGAAAAGTCCGCATGACCGAGGACGGGCACGAACGGCTGCTTTCGATCAACGAGACGCTTGCGGAAAAACTTCCGGATGCGTTTTCCGGCACGGTGGAGACGGTGTATGATTTCATCGTCGCATACGAGGTGAACGGCGATGATTAAGAAGATTCTGCGAAACTGGCATCGATACCTGCTGTGGGCGTTGGTATCCGTCATCTTCTGGGGCTGGATCCTGTCGCTCGCCACCAACGCGCCCGACGCGCGCAAGGTTCGTCTGTACGCCGCCGCGCCGGTGCTGAACAGCGACGGGCTCGAACGCGCGCTCGAAGCGGAAGGGCTTCCGGACGGCATCGAATACGTCCAGGCGTCGCTGTTCGGGTACGCGCTGATCGACGAGGATCAGGTGCTGAAGGGCGATCTCTATCTGCTTCCGGAATCCATGGCGGAGGAGAGCGTTGCGTTCTTCGCGCCGATCGACCCGGCAGATTTCCCGGGTGCGTCGTTCTATGAGTCGGACGGGAAGGCGTACGGGGTCCTGGTCTACGACGAGAAAACGGGCTTCACGCCCGGCAGCGCATATATCAATTGTTTCTTAGAGGAACGGAGCTATCTGTTCTTCAACGCCGGTTCTCTGCACATCGGGAAACCGGACGACGCCGCGATCGTGATCGCACGGCATTTTCTGAATCTGCAATAAACGGGAGGGCCGAATGAAAAAGAGGTGGATCGCATTGCTGCTGGCGACAATACTGCTGACGGCTTGCGCGAAAGGCGCAGGACAGTCCGAAAGCGTGATCCCGACGGAGAAGATCGAGGGAAGCACGCTCTACGTGAAGAAGGTTGAAAACCTGCCCGACGATTTCATTATGGGCATGGACGCGTCGTCCGTCATCGCCGAGGAGCAGAGCGGCGTAAAGTATTATAACTTCGCGGGCGAGGAGCAGGACGTTATGAAGACGCTCGCGGAAAACGGGATCACGCACATTCGCGTGCGCGTGTGGAACCACCCGTACGACGCGGAGGGACACGGCTACGGCGGCGGCAACTGCGACACGGAAAAGGCGATCGAGATCGGAAAACGTGCGACACGGTACGGCATGAAGCTGATCGTAGATTTCCACTATTCCGATTTTTGGGCGGATCCGGGAAAACAGATGGTCCCGCTTGCGTGGAAGGACATGGACGCGCGGACAAAGGCGGACGCGCTGTATGAATTCACGAGAGACGCGCTGACAGAGATGAAGGATGCGGGCGTCGCGGTCGGCATGGTGCAGCTCGGCAACGAGACGAACAGCAGCTTATGCGGCGAGAGCCATTTTGAAAATATCGCGCGGTTGATGAACGCGGGAAGCAAGGCGGTCCGCGAGGTCTGTCCGGATGCGCTCGTCGCCGTGCACATCGCAAACCCGGAGCGCGTCGGCGCGTACGACGGTTATGCGAACAAGCTGGAACTGTTCGGCGTCGATTACGACGTGTTTGCATCTTCCTATTATCCATTTTGGCACGGCACGCTCGAAAACCTCGCGAACGTGCTGAACGGGATCGCCGAGAACTACGGCAAAAAAGTCATGGTCATGGAGACCTCGTACCCGTACACGCCGGACGACACGGATTTTTCGGGCAACACGATCTCCGGCGAGACCGCGAACATCGTGAAGGATTACCCGTTCACCGTGCAGGGACAGGCGAACCATGTCCGCAATGTCATCGACACGGTCGCGCACGTCAAAAACGGCATCGGCGTGGTTTACTGGGAAGGCACTTGGATCACGGTCGGCACGGAATCGTGGGAGGAGAACCACGAAAAGTGGGAGACCTTCGGCTCCGGCTGGGCGTCAAGCTACGGCGGCAGCTACGATCCGGAGGACGCGGGCAAGTGGTACGGCGGCTGCGCGGTCGACAATCAGGCGATGTTCGACGCGGAAGGAAAGCCGCTTGAATCGCTGCGCGTCTGGAATCTCGCGCGCTACGGCAACGAGGTCGAAAAGAAGGCGGACGCGATCCGCGACACGGCGCTCGTGTTCGACCTCAAGGGCACGATCGAGCTTCCCGAAACGGTCGACGCGGTCCTGACAAGCAACGAGCTTCAGCCGGTCCCGGTCACATGGAACGTCACAGACGCCGACATTGCGCAGATGTACGCGGGAGGCGCGAAGACCTATGAGATCACAGGAACGGCGGAGGGGCTCCCGGCGCGTGCGACGGTCTCGATGGTGAACTTCAACTATCTCAAAAACTTCGGCTTCGAGGACGGCGTGCTCGACCCGTGGCAGACTGAGGACCGCGGCGGCGCGGATCAGCTCTATGTCGAGGACAAGATCACCGACTCCTTAAACGGCACGTATCACATGCACTTCTGGAGCGCAAAGAAGGACTCGATCGATTTCTCGCTGTTCCAGGAGGTAAAGGACCTTCCGGAAGGCACGTATTCGTTCACGATCTCGATCATGGGCGGCGACGCGGGCGACGCGGAGATCTTCTGCTACGCGCTCGTCGACGGCGTCGAGGTCGGGCGCACGCCGATGAAGATTACGTCCTACGGGAACTGGGACACGCAGACCGTCGAAGGGATCAAGGTGGCTGCGGGGCAGACCGTGACTGTCGGCGTCTCCGTGAAGTGCTCCGGCGCGGGCAGCGGCGCATGGGGCAAGATCGACGACGCACTTCTGAACCGGCAGGACTGAAACGTTTTTTGAATATTTGAAACAAATTTTCGGGGAATAGCTGAAAAAATGTTTGTACAACCCAATTTCTTTTTGACGAATAATATATAAAAACCCGTTGACAACGAGCACAAAAATGAGTATATTATAGGTGCATCATGGGACCGTGGGGGTATGTCCGAACATGCTTTCCGGTCTCGGATGGGATTCTTTTCATTCCGGTATTCGGAACGAATATCAAAAATAATAGGAGGGAAATTATGAAAAGAACATTGGCAATTCTGCTCGCACTCGTGATGGTGCTTGCTCTGGTCGCCTGCAAGATGCAGCAGCCGGCACAGCAGGGCACCGAACAACCCGCACAGCAGGGCGGCGAACAGCCGGCACAGCAGGGCGGCGAACAGCCCGCCGGCACGAGCGAGCTCGCAGGCACCTACGAAATCAACGTATGGGTCGGCGAAGCAGCTGTCGATCTGACCAAGAAGCAGATCGAAGACTTCAACAACACGAATGATCTCGGCATCAAGTTTGTCGCGAACGTCAGCCCGGTTTCTGAGGCGACGAGCGCAGACCAGATGCTCGCGGACATCTCCACCGGCGCGGACATCTACTGCTTCGCACAGGACCAGTTTGCTCGCCTTGTACAGGGCAGCGCACTGAACCCGCTCGGCGCCAAGGCGGCGGAGACCGTCAAGGCGGCGAACGACCCCGGCGTCGTTGCGGCTGCAACCTCCGGCGATACGCTGTATGCGTACCCGCTGACCTCGGATAACGGCTACTTCATGTACTATGACAAGACCGTCATCCCCGAGGAAGACGTCGATTCTCTTGAGAAGCTGATCGAGGACTGCGAAACGGCGAAAAAGTACTTTGCGTTCGAAACGAACACCTCCGCTTGGTACATTGCGTCCTGGTTCTTCGCAACCGGCTGCAAGTCTGAGTGGACCACCGGCAACGACGGTTCCTTCATCTCCGTTCTTGACACGTTCGACAGCCCCGAGGGTCTGATCGCGGTCAAGGGCCTCAAGAAGCTCGTCGATTCCAAGTACTACGTTTCTTCTTCCTCCGGCGACGAATTCGCGAGCGACGCTGCGATCGTTGTCACCGGTACCTGGAACTATGAAGCGATCCAGAAGCTGCTCGGCGACCATATGGGCGTGACGGACCTGCCCTCCTTCGAAGTGGACGGCAAGGAATATCACCTCGGTTCCTTCAACGGCTGCAAACTGATGGGCGTCAAGCCGCAGGAAGATGCAGTCCGCGGCGCAGCGCTGCATAAGCTCGCGCAGTTCCTGACCGACGAAGATCGCCAGATGGAGCGCTTCAATGAGCTTTCCTGGGGTCCGTCCAACCTGAATGCGCAGAAATCCGACGCGGTCCAGGCAAACCCGGGTCTCGCGGCACTGCTCAAGCAGAACGAGTACTCCATCCCGCAGGGCCAGATCCACGGTGCATGGTGGGATATCGCAAAGGTCATCGGCGATGACGTCAAGGCGGCAACCGACGAGGCAGGCCTCCAGGCAGCGCTTGACAACTACAAGGCGAAGATCGCGGCTCTGTTCACCATGACCGAAGAAGCGAAGAATGCATGGGGCGTCATCGGTATGTGCAACAGCACGGATGGCTTCTTCTTCACCGACTACAACAACGAGACGCGTTCCAACTGGGGCGAGGATATGCCGATGGAAGAAGTCGAAGCGGGCGTTTGGAAGACCACGCAGGCATACGAGATGCCGGAAGGCTGCGAATTCAAAGTTCGTCAGGGCGCAAGCTGGGATGTCGCATTCCCGGCAGACAACTTCAAGGTTGAGACCGCCGGCACGTACTTCGTGCAGTTCGTCGTCGAGACCGGTGAGGTTTCTCTGGTTCCCGCAAACTAAGATAACCAAAGCATTTTCGAGATGACTTTGGCTGAACTGTAAACTGAATCCGGCCGGAGTCAATGGCTATTGACTCCGGCTGCTTTTTTAGGATTAGATTAAAGGGGGTTTCTTATGAAACTGAATGACGAATTGGAATATCTGAAGCTGTCAAAGTGGCAGAAATTCGTCTATCGCCTCCGCAGCTTCTTTACCTCCATACCGAAAGGGATCGGAAAAGGTTTTCTGAAGATCGGTCAGTTCTTCAAAAAGGTCGGTCTTGCCGTTGCGAATGAGGTCAAGGACATTTGGACGACTTTCGTACAGGGCGACTGGAAAACAAAGATCTCTTTTCTGGTCATGGGTTTCGGCAACATTGCCCGCGGACAGATTTTAAGAGGGCTTTTGTTCCTGCTGATGGAAGTGGTCTTTATCGGCTACATGGTCCTGATGGGAGGGAAATACCTTGCTCAGCTCGGTACGCTCGGCACGGTCGGCCCGCACCAGGGATACAACGAGGTCCTGGATTCATACTATACGGTCTACGGCGATAACTCGTTCAAGATCCTGCTGTACGGCGTTCTGACGATCTTCTTCATCATTGCGTTCATCTACACGTGGCGCGCGAACGTCAAGCAGAACAAGCTCGCGGAGCAGATCTTAAAGAGCGGCAAGAAGCTCAAGAGCGGCAAAGAAGACCTGCGTTCCATGGTGGACGATCAGTTCTATAAAACACTGTTGGCGCTTCCGACGACAGGCATTCTTCTCTTCACGGTCATGCCGATCGTGTTCATGATCCTGGTCGCGTTCACCAACTACAGCTCGAACAACGACGGTTACTATTCCAACCTGTTCCATTGGGTCGGGCTGAAGAACTTCCAGACCCTGTTCTCCTGGGACGTCGGCGGTGTCAACTACTCCGCGACGTTCGGCGAGATCCTTCTGTGGACGCTGATCTGGGCGTTCTTCGCGACGTTCACGAACTACTTCCTCGGCATCGGCGTCGCGATGATGATCAACAAGAAGGGCATCCATCTGAAGAAGGTTTGGAGAACCATCCTGATCATGACGATCGCGATCCCGCAGTTCATTTCGTTGCTGTACGTCAGCAAGATGTTTACGCTGAACGGTCTGTTCAACGGATTCCTGATGGATATCGGGGTTTTGAAACAGGCAGTCGACTTCTGGGGCATTCCGACGCTTGCACGCGTCATGGTCATCATCATCAATATCTGGATCGGCATCCCGTACCTGATGCTGATCGCAACGGGTATCTTGATGAACATCCCGGCGGACCTTTACGAATCCGCCAAGATCGACGGCGCAAGCGGCTGGAAGCAATTCAGTAAGATCACGCTTCCGTACATGCTGTTCATCACCGGTCCGTACCTCCTTACGAGCTTCACGGGCAACATGAACAACTTCAACGTCATTTACCTGCTGACAGGCGGCGGACCGCACGTCAATCTGAGCAACGGCGCAGGCAACCCCGGCGACACCGACTTGCTGATCACGTGGCTGTTCAACATCACGCAGAAGGGCTTCGGCGAGGACGGCGCACAGTACTATCTGGCGTCCGTCATCGGTATCCTCGTGTTCATCGTGGTATCCGTGATCTCGCTGATCGTTTACAGCTTGCTGCCCTCTGTCAAGAATGAGGAGGACTTCCAATGAAAAACAAACATTCACTTGCAGCGATCATACTGCTTGCAATCGGCGCGGTGATCACGCTCGGCGGCGCCTTCCTGTTTGTCAACCGGTTTGCGCCGATGTGGTCCTTCTCGCAAAAGTATCTGACGGATAACTTCATCTTCGTTCTGCTCGGCGTTCTGGGTATTCTGATCGGCGTTCTCATGCTGTTCATCGCCCGCAGCGTCTATAAATCGGGCAAAGTCGTCGAAGAAAGCGACAGCATGAAGCAGCACATGGGTCTGAAGGCGATGTCCAGGATCAGCAACACGGTCATCTACGTGATCCTGATCATCATCAGCATCATCTGGCTGGTTCCGTTCTTCTGCATCGTGGTACAGTCCTTCCGCATCCAGCCGACGGGCATGACGCGCTACCTGTTCGTCAACCCCGAAGGCAATATCGCGGGCAAAGAGGGTCTGCAGATCAAGTTCGGCTTCGACAACTACGTAAAGCTGTTTACGGAGACGGAATTCCCGAGATGGTATCTGAACACCTTCATCATCGCGGTCGTCGTCGCGGTCGTACAGACGATTATCGTGCTGTGCATGTCCTACACGCTTTCGCGCTTCCGTTTCAAGATGCGTAAGCCGATGATGCAGTTCATGCTGATCCTCGGCATGTTCCCGGGCATGCTCGCCATGATCATCCTGTATCAGGTCCTGAAAGATCTCAACCTCGCGTTGGATCACGCGGTACCCGGCCTGATCCTCGTCTACTGCGCATCAAGCGGTATGGGCTACTACGTATCCAAGGGCTTCTTCGATACGATCCCGAAATCGCTGGACGAAGCGGCGCGCGTCGACGGCGCGACCAGAGCGCAGGTGCTCTTCAAGATCATTCTGCCTCTTGCAAAGCCGATCGTCATCTACACGGTATTGACGGCGTTCATGGCGCCTTGGGGCGACTTCATTTTCGCGAAGTACATCACCAACCCGGACTCTTCACAGGCGTGGAACGTCGCGGTCGGCTTGCAGAACTGGCTGTCTACGTCGACGCTGATCAGCGAAAAGTACACCATGTTCTGTACGGGCGGCGTGATCGTCGCGATCCCGGTCGTGATCCTGTTCATGTGCCTGCAGAGATACTATGTGGAAGGCGTCACGGGCGGCGCGGTCAAGGGTTAAGCCCGAACTCTAACGTGAAGAAAAGGAGTATACCGATATGGCAAGAGTAAAACTCACAAACGTAAAAAAGGTTTACGATAACAACGTTGTTGCCGTACACGACTTCAATCTTGACATCAAGGACAAGGAATTCGTCGTGTTCGTCGGTCCGTCCGGCTGCGGCAAATCCACCACGCTCCGTATGGTCGCGGGTCTTGAAGAGATCAGCGGCGGTACGGTCGAGATCGACGGCGAGGTCGTCAACGACCTGCAGCCCAAAGACCGCAACATCGCGATGGTCTTCCAGAACTACGCGCTGTATCCGCACATGACGGTCTATGACAACATCGCGTTCTCTCTGCGTTTGAAGAAGGTCCCGGAGGACGTCATCTACGCAAAGGTCACGAACGCCGCGGAGATCCTCGGCATCACCCAGTACCTGATGAGAAAGCCGCGCGCTCTGTCCGGCGGTCAGCGCCAGCGTGTCGCGATCGGCCGTGCAATGGTCCGTGATTCCAAGGTCTTCCTGATGGACGAACCGCTTTCGAACCTCGACGCAAAGCTCCGTAACCAGATGCGCGCCGAGATCATCCTGCTCCGTCAGAAGCTGGACACCACGTTCATCTACGTCACGCATGACCAGACCGAGGCAATGACGCTCGGCGATCGTATCGTCATCATGAAGGACGGCTACATCATGCAGGTCGGCACGCCGATGGAAGTCTTCGAGAAGCCGAGCAATCTGTTCGTTGCGGAGTTCATCGGCGCACCGAAGATGAATGTTCTGAAGACGAATCTCGTCAAGGAAGGCACGAAGTACTTCGTCACGCCGTGCGGCGCAAAGCTCGAAGTCACCGGCGAAAAGGCGAAGCTCCTTGCGGATAAGGGCATTGAGAGCCGTGAGATCCTGCTCGGCGCACGTCCGGAGCATATCTTGCTCGCGGACGGCCCCGCGGAGAACGCGATCCCCTGCAAGCTGGAAGTCAAGGAAATGATGGGCAGCGAAATGCATCTGCACGTCGTTACCGAAGACGGCACCCGCTGGATCGTGCGCGTTCCGACCATCGACCTGGATCAGGAACAGCGTGAGCACCTCGAAGAGCCCGAGGCAGAGCTCTTCATCACCTTCGAAGGCAAGGCGATGCACTTCTTCGATCCGGAGACTGAAAAGAATCTGATCTACGGAGAAGAGTAAAACAAATCGCGAAAGCGGGCGGAAACGCCCGCTTTTTTGTATGTTTCGCCTTGTTTCGCAGGGGGATCCATGGTACAATAAACTATCATAGGTATCGGAGGATCCGCATGCATGAGAAAGCTCTGTAACGGTTGGGAATTCACGTCGATGTGGACGAACGGCTTCCGTATGGGCGAAGGCGAGGGCGAGCCGGTCCGGCTTCCGCACAATCCGAAGACGATCCCGCAGCACTGCGCGGGACCGGAGGATTACGAGGGCGTCTACGGCTACCGCAAGACCCTTGCGCTCGACGCTTCGTATCGCGGCAAACGCCTCTTTCTGCAGTTTGACGGCGCGGCGCACATCGCGACGGTGTTCGTAAACGGCAAGGAGCTTTGTACGCACAGCACCGGCTACACCGCGTTTCGCGTGGAGATCACCGACGCCGTGCGGCTCGACGGCACGGACCTTGTCGCCGTGCGGCTCGATTCGACCGAGAATCCCGAGATCCCGCCGTTCGGCTACGTCATCGACTACCTGACCTACGGTGGGCTGTACCGCGACGTGTGGCTTGATGTGCGCAACCAAGCTTGCATCGCAAACGTGTTCATTGAGACACCGGACCTTCATACCGCAAAGGTACAGACCACCGTTTCCGGCAGCGCCGCCATGGTACGGCAGCGCATCCTGAACGCCGCGGGCGAGTGTATCGGGCAGAACGCCGATGCGGATTCCGATTCGGTTATCAAAGCGCCCGAAGATTTGTTCGTATGGACGACGACCGTGCGCGCGGCGGACGCAAAGCCGTGGACGTGCGAACAACCGAACCTCTATACCCTCGAAACGACACTGTACGACGCGGATATGCAGCCGGTGAATGTGGTGAAGACCCGCTTCGGCTTCCGCACCGCCGTGTTCAAAAAGGACGGATTTTATCTGAACGGCAAGCGCACGTTTCTGCGTGGGCTCGATCGCCATCAGGCGTATCCGTATATGGGCTATGCCGCGCCGGAAAGGTTGCAGAGAGAGGACGCGCGGATCCTCAAGGAGGAACTTTGCTGCAACGCCGTCCGCACCTCGCACTATCCGCAGAGCCAATATTTCATCGACGCCTGCGATGAACTGGGACTTCTGGTCTTCACCGAGATCCCGGGCTGGCAGCACATCGGCGACGAAGCGTGGCAGAAACAGGCGATCGACAACGTGCGGGAAATGGTACTTCAATACCGCAACCATCCGTCCGTCGTGCTGTGGGGCGTGCGCATCAACGAGAGCCGCGACAACGACGCGCTCTATGAAAAGACCAACGCGCTCGCGCATTTCCTCGATCCGTCGCGGCAGACCTCCGGCGTGCGCTACCTCGTGAAGAGCAATCTCCTCGAGGACGTTTACGCCTACAACGATTTCAAGCCGTTCGACTTTGACGACCCGATCCGCAAAAAGGACAGGATCACGACCGATCCCGAGAAGGGCTATCTGATCTCCGAACACTCGGGGCACATGTTTCCGACAAAGCCATACGATCCGTGGAGCAAGCGGCAGATGCATGCGCTGCGCCACGCGCGGACCCTCGACGCGGCGATGGCTTCCGGAGAGCACGCGG
This sequence comes from Clostridia bacterium, assembly GCA_017554455.1. Lineage (GTDB taxonomy): Bacteria > Bacillota > Clostridia > Christensenellales > CAG-138 > UBA3792. The sequence goes on from JAFZIH010000123.1 coordinate 10,237, forward strand.
GCTGCTTCGGTTGGTGCATGTTCGACTACCCGACCCACAAGGACTTCGGCTCCGGCGACCGCGTGTGCTATCACGGCGTGATGGATGCCTTCCGCAATCCGAAGCTTGCCGCATACGCTTATGCGAGTCAGGGCGACGAAAAACCCGTGCTCGCGCTCGGCACGCCGATGTGCATCGGCGACTACCCCGCGGGCGAGATCGGCGAGATCTGGGCGTTCACGAACGCCGAGCGCGTCGCGCTGTATAAAAACGACAAGCTCGTAAAGATCTTTTCGCCCGAACCGTGGAAGGGGCTCGACCATCCGCCGGTGAAGATCGACGATCTCATCGGGCAATTGCTCATCAGCGAGGAGGGCATCACCGGCAAGAAGGAGGAGCTTCTGCACCGCGAGCTTCTGGCGGCGGCGCGCTGCGGGATCGACAAGATGCCGATCATGGACAAACTTCGCATGTTTTACTGCATGAAGCGCTATCACCTTTCCTGGGCGGACGGCGAAGAGCTTTACGGCAAGTACGTCGGCAACTGGGGCGGCTCGGCGACCGAATGGCGCTTCGACGCGCTGAAAGGCGATCGGGTGGTCGCGTCCGTGCTCTGCAAGCCGAGCAAAAAGCTGCATCTTGAGGTCAAGGTCAGCGGGACCGCGCTCAAAGAGGGCGAGGGGTACGACGCGGCGGCGGTCCGCGTGCGCGTACTCGACGGCAGCGGCAATCTTGCGCCGTACGCGCAGCTTCCGATCCGCTTTGCGGTCTCGGGCGATCTTGCGCTTGTAGGTCCCGACGTCGCGACCGCCGAGGGCGGCATGACCGGCACCTACGTGAAGACCGTCGGACACGGCGGCGAAGGCGTTCTTACGATTTCCTCGGAGCAGACCGCTCCGGTTTCGATCCACTTTACCATTACGGAGGGAGAATAACGGTATGGAACGGGTTTTGAACTACAAGGTTGAAACGGAAAACGGCGCGCCGATCACCGGAAGCGTCAAAGCGGACGGCGTCGTGCATGTGCGCGTGCCGCTCAAAGATGCGAAGCTCAAAAAAGTGACGGCAACGGTCGATCTTCCCGCCGCGGAAACGACGCGCATCTTTCATAACGGGTATCAGAACTGGACGTACAGCCCGGAATACGATATCCGCGGCCGCACGAAGGGCCTCAAACACCTGCCGTGTTTCTTGCGCGGGGCTTACGGCATCAACCGCTACGGCGACTATCATTTCGTGAAGTACCCGTATAAGAAGGGGATCACGCACGGCGAATCGTGGTGCTACCTCCGCGACGGCAAGAAGTTTCTGCTGTTCGGCTCGCTCGACGAGATTCCGGGCTATACGCTGTTTAACTTCAACGCGAACAAGGGTATTCTCACGATCGAGCGCGACTGCGTGGGAATGAAGGCGGACGGCGAGTTCCACGCGTTCGACCTCTTTATCGCCGAGGGCACGGAAGACGAGGTCTTCGACGGCTGGTTTGCGGCGATGGGCGTAAAGCCGCTTGTAAGCGAGAAGCAGTTCGGCTATTCGAGCTGGTACAACCGCTATCAGGACATCAACGACGCGACGATCACCGACGATCTCATCGGCGCAAAGACGCTGCTTAAATCCGGCGATCTTTTCCAGATCGACGACGGCTGGGAGACCGCGGTGGGTGACTGGGTCGTGCCGGACGCGAAAAAGTTCCCGAACGGACTCAAGAACGCCGCCGACGCGATCCACGAAGCGGGCTTCCGGGCGGGGCTTTGGCTTGCGCCGTTCGTCTGCCAGAAGAGCTCAAAGCTCATGGAGGAGCATCCGGACTGGCTTTTACTGCATAACGGCAAGCCGTGGAGCGACGGCTCTAACTGGGGCGGGTTCTATTCGCTCGACATCGACAATCCCGAGGTCGTCGCTTACGTCGAGAAATTCCTCGACCGCGTGCTGAACGAGTGGGGCTTCGACCTCGTCAAGCTCGACTTCCTCTACGCCGCGGCGCCGTTCGGCACCGAGACCGAATCACGCGCGGCGCGCATGTGCCGGGCGATGAACATCCTTCGGAAAGCGTGTCGCGGAAAGCAGATATTGGGCTGCGGCGTACCGCTCTGGCCGGCGTTCGGTATCGTCGAATACTGCCGTGTGGGCTGCGACGTGGGTCTCGACTGGAACGGCTCGAAGCTCATGCAGATCACGCATCGCGAGCGCGTCTCCACCAAGCAGTCGATTGAAGATACGACATTCCGGCGGCAGCTTACCGGCCGCGCGTTCATGGGCGATCCGGATGTGTTCTTCCTGCGCGAAGGAAACTGCGTGCTGACTCCGGAGGAGAAGGAAAAGCTCTATACGGTCAATGCGCTCCTCGGCGGCATGCTCTTGACAAGCGATGCGCTGAACGCCTATACGGATGAAAAGAAAGAGCAGTTCCGACACGTCCGCGATCTTTTGGAGCACGCGACCGACGTTTCGGTCGATGCGGACGACGGCCTCGTCCTTTCGTGGACCCTGAACGGCGAAGCAAAGTCGCTTCGGATCCTGTAAGAGGAGGGGGAACGACATGAAGGCAAGCGCATATCGACAGATTTTCAAAGACACCGATTTCGTTCACCGCAGCGGCACGCCGGAAGAACTGCTGGTTGCGGAATACCTGAAATCGTGCTGCGAGGCGATGGGCGTAGCAGCGCATCTCGAATCGTTCCCGGTCCCGATGGCCGAGATCGAGGAAGCGCACGTCTGTGCGGACGGGAAGGAGATCCCCGCAAAGGCATGCTTCTGCTGCGGCAGCGGCGAGATCGAGGGCGAGTTTTACTATATGCCTGCTTTTGACAAGGTCTCCGTCGCAGGGGCAAAGGATAAGATCGTGCTTCTGGATACGGCCGGCGTCGGGTTTTTCGGCTATCAGGATCTCATGAAGGCAGGCGCGAAGGGCATTCTGTTCCAGTACGGCGACCTGCATAACGGCAACCGCGACATCGACGAGCGCGATCTGCGCGCCGCTGTCGTCGGGGAGGAGCGAAAGGTCCTCTGCGCCATGCTGCACGTTTCCGAGGCGGTCGCACTGGTCAGAAACAAAACGAAGCGCGTGCGGATCGCGATCCGGCAGAGCGAGTACGAAGGCGCTTCACACAACGTCGTCGCCGAGATCCCCGGGAAGCGTGACGAATGGATCACACTGAGCGCACATTACGACAGCACGGCGCTGTCCCACGGCTCCTACGACAACATGACCGGCTGTGCGGGGCTTTTGGGCGTGATGGACGCGCTGAAGGGAAAAACGCATACCTACGGCCTGCGCTTTGTGTTCTGCGGCAGCGAGGAGCGTGGACTGCTGGGCTCCAAGGCGTACGTGCGCGACCATGAAGCGAATCTGCAAAAAATCGCGCTGAACGTCAATCTGGATATGATCGGCACGATCATGGGCAAATTCCTCGCGCGGGTCTCCGCGGAGGAGAAGCTGACGCACTATATCGGCTATATGGGCGCAGAGCTCGGCTTCCCGGTCGAAGCGAAGACCGGAGTGTATTCCAGCGATTCCACGCCGTTTGCCGACAAGGGCGTACCGGCGCTCTCCTTTGCGCGGATCGCAAACGGGAGTGTCGCGCCGATCCATTGCCGGTTCGACCGTCCCGACGTGCTCTCGATGGAGCAGATGGAAAAGGACGTCGCGTTCATTACGGAATTTGTTCGCCGCATGGCGGACGCGGCCGTCTGCCCGGTCGACCGGGAGATCCCGGAGTCGGTGAAAAAGGAGCTGGACGAATATCTGTTCCGCAAACGCAGATCGTAACAAAAAAACAGCGCCCCGATCGGGGCGCTGCTGCGTTTTGGAATTATTCCTGTGCGTATGTCGTCATTCTGCGGATCAGGTCGAAGCAGAGCGTAAAGATGTCCTCGCGGTTCTCGTCCATGACGTGCTCGATCACGACGTCGTTGACCACGCCGGTCATGCCGGTGCTGTAGTTGGTGATCATGCCGAGCGCGGCGTATTCGATGCCGAGATCGCGGCACAGCGGCGCTTCGGGCACGATGCTTTGCCCCACGACCTGCGCGCCGAGCATACGGAGCGCGCGGGCTTCGGCGGCGGTCTCAAAGCGCGGACCTTCGAGGCAGGCATAGACGGCTCTGCCGGAGTACGGGAACCCGTGCTGCTGAATGAGCTCTTCGAGCGTCTCGTTCAGGGCGGGGCTGAACACGTTCTCCATGCCGGTGTGCAGCGCGGGACGGTGTTCGCGTTCGAACGAGGAGGGACGGCCCTTGGTGAAGTCCATGAAGTCGTTGATGAGGCAGTATTCGCCGAGCCGCATGGAATAGTCGCAGGCGCCGACCGAGGTCACGCCGATCGCGTGGGTGACACCGATCTGATGCAGCGCATAGACGTTCGCGCGGTAGTTGATGTCGCCGGGGTCGTGCGCGTAGAGAATGCCGTGACGGGAGAGGAAAATAACCTCGTTGCCCTCTTTAAGCTTGCCCTTGAACACGACGACGTCGCCGTAAGGCGTGGAAACTGCCTGCTCCTTGTAACGGATCGGGAGCGTTTCGATGTTGGTTCCGCCGATGATCGCGATCTTCATTTTTAAGAGAGACCTCCGTATCAGATTTGCGTCTTTATGATAACACAGCGCCGCGCGAAAGGCAAGGGAGCAGCGCAATATATTCGACAAAAAAGGAGCGGTTTTGCACCGCTCCCGATTCTTATTTTTCGTCGCTGACGTTCAGCGTGATCGAAAAGTCATTCAGAACGGTCCGATCGCCGCTGTAGCTGACCGGCGTTCCGCGTTCCACCGAGTTTTCGTCGAAAAAGCCGTCCGGCGCGATCGGCACGGTTTTTATGAGCTCCTGCGAGCCGTCGGGAAGGACCTTGAAAATCTGTGCTTCGGTGAGGTTCGAGAGCGTCGGCGTCAGCGTGATCGTCTGCATGCTGTGGATGCGGTTATACGGGATCGTGTCCGCAATGCGAAGGTCCAGCACGTAATTGCCGCGGTCGGAGCGTTCCACGGTGCCGCCGAAATTCACGAGGAGATCGCTGTCGACCACCGTGTCAAAGGTGAGATTGCGCGCAAAGGCGTATTTCATATCCTCGCTCCAGTCGTCGGGCATCGAAACGAGGATCTTTAGATCGCGGACGCCGAAGACGTCAACGACGCCGGGGGAGGTGACGCGCAACGTGACCCCGTCAAGGTTCGCCGTATAGTTCGTCACGCGAAAACGGTTCTGATCGTCGAACGTGCCGACGTTGAATACGGCTTCGCCGGAGAGCGCGATCGGCTCCGCGGGCATTTCAATATAGCGTCGCTTCACGTCTTTGTAGGTCTTCATATCGACCTTGACCGTGCCGAGGTCGACGTCCAGCTTGATCTCCGTTTCCTCGCCGTGGTCGATCGACGCCTGATAATTGACGTGCAGCGTAAGATACCCGTCTTCGTCGATGTAATCGGCAAGCGTTTTGCCGTTGTCCGGCCAGAAGCGACATTTTTCGGGATCTCCGACATGCACGTCGGCTACGGCGCGCATGCCGTTCGTTTTGACGTGCTCCCATCCGCGCTCCCGCAGCGCTTTGGCGGATTCCTCCGTGTAATGCTCCGGATAGCCGAATTCGTCAAGGTATGCCTTCTGGAACGCAAGGTCGATCGGACGTGCTGCCTGCTCCATCCAGCCGGAAAGCTGCGCTCCGTCCTCAAGCGTCAGAAAGAGGAAATTGTCCGGTCCGTTCCACTGTTCCCTTGCGCCGGAAAGATAGGCGGATATCTCGGCGCCGGCGTTATCGTCGCGGAACATGTGCACCATCTCCGGCGCGACCTTTTCGGACAGTACGGTCGGCAGCGGCTCGCCGGGCTGAATATCCGCACCCCATTCGTTTTCGTATACCGCATAGCCGGACAGTCCGTCGAAGTCGACGGAGATATAGATTGCCGTTCCGTTGTAAACCGTTTCGCCGAGCGTCGCGGAGAAATTCTCGCCGATCTCGCGCCAGTACGGCTCGTCGGCGCAGTAGTTCACCTTGATCTCGGTGTGGTTCAGATCCTGTGCGGTGATCATCGCGTCGAGCTCCGGTACCGGCTCGCGGTCCTCCGGATCCTGCGAAAGATAGTCCCGCGCGCTTGCGGGGCTGAACCATGAAAGCACCTCGGCACGGGCCTGCGGGATCATCATGGTCACGGAAAAGACCACCATCAGCGACGCAAACACGGTAAGCACCGGCGTCAGGATACGGTCAAGGGCGTTTTTCTTCTGCGGCGTTTCCGTTCTTGCGCTGCGCTTTATCAGTTCGTCATCCACGATTTGATGTTTGATGACGGTTTCAAACAATTCCTTTTCGTTCATGTCAATCTCCTTTCTGTTCTGTAAGATACGCCCGAAGCCGGGCTCTTGTGCGGCTGAGGCGCTTTCGCACGGCGTCCTCCGAAAGATTGAGCTCCTTTGCGATCTCGTCCGTCGGGACCGAAAGCCCGTAATACAGCGTAAACGCCTGATAGCTTAATAGCGGCTCCGTTTTGATAAGCTCCCAAAGCGCCCGCTCGCCCTCGCGGTCGAGCACGATGTCCTCGGGTTCTTCACATTCGTCGGGAAGCTGATCGTAAAGCGGCGCTTCATGGGCCTCCTTTACGGCCTTATGCCGGTAGAACTTCGCAAGCTCCTTTTTCGCGATGCCGAACACGTACTTTTCCGGCTCGCGGACGCCGAACCCGCTGTTCATCTTCCGGAACAGCCGCTTATAGATCTCCTGTAAAAGGTCCTCGACGTCTGCGCCGGACCGGACGCGCGGAATGAGCCATCGCAAAAGCGCGTCGCGCGTTGCGTCATAGACGCGGTTGAATGTTTCGTATTGTTCCATAGATACCTCAAAAAACCGGTTTCACCCTATAAGAGCCCCCGAAATCGAAAAATCGGACATGTTTTTCTGTATTATATCAAAAAAAGCACCGGACGAGCCGGTGCGCGTGAAAATCGCGTTATTGTTTTTTCTTCAGGAGATTGCCCTTGATGACGCCCTTCGGATCGGTGATCAGAAGCACGACAAGCCAGATGATCATGGCAAGCGCGACGACCGAAAGACCCAGGAACAGGTCATTTGCCATGTCCTTGAGCGCGGGCGCGAAGTACTCCGCGCCGAGCTCCGCGTATTCGAAGATCGCGTCGACAAGCCACATCAACGACGCGCCCCAGAAGAGCCAGCAGAGGACGCCGAGCCGCATTTCGTTGTCCGGCTGCTTTTTATACCAGATCGCTGTGGTGATCAGCGCCGCAAATAAAGAGACCAGCAGAGTCATACGGTTTTCTCCTTATTCCGCCGCGGGGATCGCTTTCAGCGCTTTCTTCTGCATCAGCTTGGTGACGAGCAGCATGCCGAGCCAGACGACCGTGATCAGCGCCGCCATAGAGACGCCTACCGTGCCCATCTCGCCGAGCATTTCGGAGACCGCCTCGGGTCCTTCGCTTGCCGCCGTGAGGAACGGGAAGAACGGAACGATCTCGCCGTGCCAGAGATGCTCGAACGCGAGGAGCGCGGAGCCGCCCCACAGGAGCTTGTTCAGCCAGCCGATCTTCTTACTGAACGGAAGCTTTTCCATCCTATATCCGTCGGCGCTCGTGACGGTTTCTGTGCCCGCCTTCTTTTCCTTCTTTTCAACGACCTTCTGCACGACCGTCATCACGATCGCTTCCGTCATCGGAACCAAAAAACATGCCATAGCCATTCCCTCCTGTTTGTATCATTGGATATATTATCAAAAAAAGACGCCGCTCACAAGCCCCGCGGGGGGATGCAAACGGCGTTTTGCTTTTCAAAACCGTTATTTCAGCAGCTTGTCGATCGCGTGCTCGAGCTCATCGATCGCGGTCTGATCGTTTTCCTCGACGGCGTGGACGATGCAGTGCTCGATATGATCCTTCAGAATGATCCTGCTGACCGAGCCGAGCGCCGCGCGCACCGCGGCAAGCTGTATAAGCACCTCGGAACAGTCGCGGCCGTCCTCGACCATGGTTTTCACCGACTGGAGATGCCCGATCGCCCGCGAAAGACGGTTTGTAACCTCCTTCGTCTTCGTATGCTCATGCAGATGGTGATGCAGCGTTTCCGCCGGATTGTCTGTCTTTTGATCCATGACCTGACTCCCGTTCAGCGGCTGCGTTCGGGCAGCAGTCCGGCCTTGTCGAGCGCAAAGACGATCGCGGGGATCAGAACGATCTGGATGAGGATCCCCGGCCACGGCGTGACAAAGGACGCGGTGAGAAACGTCTGCAGCGAATACTGCGTATGGAACAGCCCGAGGAAGGCAAACTGCACCGCGCCGGAAACGAGCCGCCCCGCGAGCATGGCGACGATCAGGGCAACGAAGATCGACCAGGGCTTTTTCGGCAGCGCGCGGTATAAAAGCCCGCTGATAAGCCCGTACACGGCAAGCTCGAACGCCATCGCAACCGCGGTCGGAAACAGCGGCGGCATGCCGATCGTGACGGATCGTAAAAGCGGCGCGACCGCGCCCACGGCAAGCCCCCACCACGGACCGCAGATGATTCCGCACAGCAGCACGGGAATGTGCATCAGGCAAAGGATGCTGCCGAGCATGCGGTTGTTTCCGGTCAGAAACGGAAGCACCATGCAGAGCGCAAGACAGAGCGCCGCATAGATCATTTTTTTCAGACTGTCTTTCATATCATCGCTCCCCTTATAAACTGTTCCCATTATAGAAAACGTCGGGAAAAATGTCAATCCACCCCGGGGGGATGGCAGAGCAGCGGGATCGCCTTGTCAAGCGTATGCAGCACCGCGTCCGGCGTAAAGTCGAGATAGGGCAGAGGATCGATCAAGTCCGGCACGCAGATACTGAAGAACCCGCCCGCGTGCGCGGCTTTCAAACCGTTTACCGAATCCTCGAAGACCGCGGTGGTTTCCGGATCGGCGTCGAGCGCTTTTGCGGCAAGCAGAAAGATCTCCGGGTCCGGCTTTCCGTGCGCGACCTGATCGCCGAACGCAAACGCGTCGAAGTATCGGAGCGTATCGGTGCACTTGAGATATTCGAGCGCGATATGCCGGCTCGTGCCGGTCGCAAGCGCGATTCTGATCCCGTCCGCTTTCAGCGCAGCTAAAAGTGCGTAAAGCCCGGGCTTTACCGGCACGCCGTGCGTTTCCATCTCGTTCTGCATCCAGTCCGCGATCATGGCGTAGCAGTCCGAAAAGGAGATCGCCGTACCGAACAGCGCGGGGAACATGCGTTCAAAGTCCGCATGGTTGCAGCCGAGCGTACGGAGGATGCTTTCGCGCGGA
>JAFZIH010000124.1 GCA_017554455.1 Clostridia bacterium
CGTATTCGGCCGCGCGCTCTATACGGTCTGCGCATGGGCATTCAAAAAGATGCGCGTCTTTGAGCCGATCTTTACCGATCATGCAAAAACGCCCGGGCACATCGCCGCAATCCTCGTAATGATGCTGATTCTGATCATCCCTACCGCGCTCGATCTTCTGAACGCCGCCCTCCCCTACGGGCTGTTCCCGATCATACCGTAATGCTTTATATACGCAAAAGCCGCCCGCGAAACGCTCGCGGGCGGCTGTGGTTTTGGCGTTTACTTGATCGGTTCGAAATCGGCGGCGCCGTGCTTGCACAGCGGGCAGATGAAGTCCTCGGGCAGTTCTTCGCCTTCGTAGACATAGCCGCAGATCTTGCAGACCCAGCCCTTCTTGCCCTCGGTCGCAGGCTTCGGCTTGACGTTCTTCTGGTAGTAGGTATAGGTCATGGTCTCGACGCGGTTCAAGACGCGCGCTTCCGCAACGGAGCAGATGAACATGCCGTGCGTGCCGAGGTCGATGTAATCCTCGACCTTCAGGGACATGAACGAATTGATGTACTTCGGCAGGAAGACGAGCCCGTTGTCGGAACGCGGCGTCTCCCAGTTCGCGAATTTGTCGACGTTGCGGCCGCTCTGGAAGCCGAAATTCTCGAAGACCGAGAACGGCGCTTCGATGGAGAGGCAGTTCACGTTCAGAATGCCGGTCGACTTCACGACGTGGTGCGTGTAATTCTGCTTGTTGATGCAGACCGCGACGCGATTCGGCTGGCTCGTGAGCTGCGAGACCGTGTTGACGATGCAGCCGTTGTCCTTCTTGCCGTCGTTGCTCGTCACAACGTACAGACCGTAGCCGATGTTAAAGAGAGCGGTGAGGTCGTTCTTGTTCGCGGTCTCGTTGTTGCGCGCTTCGTATTCTTCGCAGAGCTCCTCCGCCATCGCGTCGATCTGCTGCTTGTTTTCGTCGTTCATCGCGCTCATGATCTTCACGCTTGCGTTGGTGAACTTGAGGTCCTTGCACGGTTCGAGGATGCCCTTCATGGTCTTTGCCGCCATCGGCGCCCAGCTGCCGTTTTCGATGATACCGATCGTGCGCTTCTTATAGCCGCGCTCAACGAGATGCTCGAGGAACGTGCGCATGAACGGGAACACGTCGGCGTTGTAGGTCGTGGACGCGATGACGAGCTTGCCGTAGCGGAACGCGTCCTCGACGGCTTCCGCCATGTCCTCGCGCGCAAGATCGGCGACGGAGACCTTCGGACAGCCCTTTGCCTTCAGTTTTTCTGCAAGGAGCTCGACCGCCTTCTTCGTGTTGCCGTAGACGGAGGTATACGCGATGAACACGCCGTCGGATTCGACGCCGTAGCTTGACCATGTTTGATACAGGTTGATATGGTATGCGAGGTTCTCCTTGAGCACCGGTCCGTGCAGCGGGCAGATCGTCTGAATATCGAGATTTGCCGCCTTCTTCAATACTGCCTGCACCTGCGCGCCGTACTTGCCGACGATACCGAAATAGTACCGCCGCGCTTCGCATGCCCAATCCTCTTCGACGTCCAATGCGCCGAACTTGCCGAAGCCGTCCGCCGAGAACAGGATCTTGTCCTTTTGGTCGTAGGTCATCAGCACCTCGGGCCAATGCACCATCGGCGCGGTCACGAACGCGAGCGTGTGTTCGCCCAAAGCGAGCGTGTCGCCCTCTCCGACCACCACGCGGCGATCCTCAAACTCCGTGCCGAAGAAGTTCTTCATCATGGCAAATGCCTTTGCGGAAGCAACGATCTTCGCGCCCGGAAACTCCTTCGCAAAGGTCATGATGTTCGCGGAATGGTCCGGCTCCATATGCTGGACGATCAGATAATCCGGCTTTCTCCCGCCGAGCGCGTTTTCGAGGTTGTCGAGCCATTCGTGCTTGAAGCGGGCGTCGACCGTATCGAATACAGCGATCTTAGAATCCATCACAACGTAGGAATTGTACGCCATGCCGTTCGGAACGACGTACTGTCCTTCGAACAGGTCGATCGCATGGTCGTTGACGCCGATATACAGCACGCTGTCGGTCACATGATTCAGGTTCATAGGATACCCCCTGTACAAAATTTCTCATTTATCATAACACAAACCGCCTGCGGTTTCAACAGCCGCAGGCGATTTTGTCGTATGAAATTGCGCCGTTTACATGACGTAATCCGCGGCGTTGATCACCTTGCAGTCCGGGTTCAGATGCAGCGCGCCGGCCACCACTCCGGCAATCCCTTCGTCATCGTCGTCCGCGCCGCCGATCATGCCGACGTCTCTGGACACGGCGGAAACGGCTGCTTCCTGTTCCGTGGTGCAGAACACTTTCGCGCAGTCCTCGATGCTGAGGCGCTCCAGAATGAGATCGTTCGGAATATCCGCGTGAAGATGCACCATTGCGCAATCCGTCACCAGGATACCATCCGGATATTTTTCGAGCAGCGCCTTGTCCACCGTCGCCCGCACGTGGTCCTCGATGACCTTGCCGGTCTTCTTCACGATGATCAGCTCGTCGTAGTGATCGACGACGTCCTCAAACGCGTCCACAAGTTCTGCAGGCAGCTTCACGTCGCCGTTGACGTACAGATACTCGATCTCGGGCAGGATCTCCGCCGCTTCCGGCTCTACGGTGAGATCGTCGTTCAGGAATACCCGCTTGCCGCACTTTTTCAGAAAGCGTTTATTCATCTTGAAGGGATAGTTCACAAATTTCGTCTCGTCCGGAACGATCAGGATGTCCGTATCCTCCGAAAGCATCGGCGTCACCGCCTCGGCAAGCCCTTCCGCAATGATCGCCGACCTGGACGCAAACCGCACGTCCTTTTCCGCAAGCTTTGCGACGTTCAGCGCAGCGTCCGTAAAGACCAGCCGACGCGCCGCCCAGTAGAGCGCGTTCTCCTTTGCGCGCAGCGGGAAGGTCCTGTCGATCTCCGCGTTGCGGCGGAGCAGGATTGCGCCGTCCGGATAGACGTTTGTTGAGCCGTTGACGCTTAGGTTACTGAGCTTTCCAGCCATGCTTTTCGGCATCGTCACGGCTCCGTTGACCCTGATCTGATGGAACGCCTTCGCTGCAGAAAGTGCATCCGCGCCGATCGTCAGCCCTCCGTTCACCCAAAGGATCGCCGTCTCGTCCTCGCGGGGCGCTGCATCCGCCGTCAGCTCATAGGCGCCGTTGTGACTTGAAACCTTCACGTTTTCTCCTGCGGGAACCTCCATCACGTCCGCCGCGTTCAGCATGACATTGTATCGGTTGATGAGCTCCTTTGTCTCCGGCGTCACAAGCACTGAAGCGGCGTTCACCATAATCTGCTCATAGGTTTTCAGCGTTTCCTCCGACACGCTGCGCATATCGCACATCGCGCAGTTTACGATCATCTTTTTCATGGTTATTTCCTCCTGTCTACCGTATGTTGTTTCTTTCGTTGATTCCCAGGTCCGCAATCCACATCTGCCCGTCCGGATAAAAGGTCGGACGGCCCTCCAACCGGTCCCGGATCCGTATCTCCCGATACTCGGAAGGGATCCGCTCTCGTTTTGTACGCTTCATATGCTTATCTCCTTTTTCAGCAATTGTCTCGCCCGCGATAGTTTCGTGCGAACGGTCGCCGCGGGCATATGGAAGATCTCCGCAAGTTCCGCCGCGCTGTAGCCCTCCAAATATCGCATTTGGAACATGGTCCGGACGTCCGGCGGAAGCCGCAGAAGCAACAGCGTCGTTTCCACCTGCGCAAAGCCGGATTCCTCGAAGCCCTCGCCCTCATACAGCTGCTGCTGTCGTTTGAGAAAGCGCGTGTTTCGCCTTGCCTCGTCCATGAACAGGTTCTTCGCGGTCCGGTAGAGCCATGCCCGCCGCTGTTCCTCGGAAAGCGGCATAAGCTGCTCCGTGTGTTCCAGCGCTTTCAGAAAGGTCTCCTGCGCAAGATCGGCGCCCTTTTCCCCGTCGCGGCACAGCATCGTGCAGAAGCGGGCAAGCTCCTCGAAATGCTGCGCATACAGTTCGTTCATTCCTGCCCCTCCTTTCCTTTGCCGTTCACTTATATAACGAACAAACCGTGCGATGTGTTTCAAAATATTTTTTGTGATGCAGAAACGCCCGCGGTTTTTCTGCCGCAGGCGATTGACAAAATACCGTATGCTACATGCCGAAGATCCAGAGCTTCAGAACGGCGGCCGCTTCGCGAAGGTACATTCCGAACATATAGAGCGGATACCCATCCGAACCCGCGACACCGGTTGCCTGCATGCCGAGCAAGCCCGCCGTCTTTTTCGCGCGGTAAAGATGATACCCGCTTGAAACGACCGCGACGTTTGTGACGTCTCCTCCGTCCGTCTTGATGACAGTTTTGGAGAACGCCAGATTCTCCTTTGTGGAGGTCGACTGATCCTCGATGAGGATGCGTTCGGGCGCGATGCCGTGTTTCTCCAGATACCGGCGCATGCACTCCGCCTCGGAGATCGCCTCTCCCGCGCCCTGTCCGCCGCTGACCACGGCCTTTGTGTTCCGGTTTTCGTCGAGATACCGCGCCGCGCCTTCCAGCCGGTGCTGCAGCGTGATCGACGGCTCCTCGCCGTACACCGCCGCGCCGAGCACGATGATATAGTCCGCGCCGGGCTTCGGCTTTTCGATCGCCGCTCTGACGATCGGGATCTCGATCACGGTGAGCGCGGCGGCGCATATTCCGGCAACGATCGAAACGACGATCTTCACCGGCTTTTTGCAAAATCGGAAGACGAGCAGCATCCCGATGATCACAAGCGGAACCATAGACGCGATCTTATACCCCGCCTGCGGAAAGAGCCATAGGAACACCACGAAGACAAACTCTGCGGCGATCACGATCCAGAGCATCCAATCCCGCTTCCACGCCGCGAACACGCCGAGCAAAAGGACGCCGACGGCAAAGAGCCGGTATCGCGGGTGGATGCCGAACCAGATCGCAAGCGCGGTGCAGAGGATCAGAACAAGTCCCAGCGCATGCCACAGGGTAAAGGGGCGTTTTATTTTCGGTCGATTTGTCTGTTCCATGGTATTTCTCCGGTTTTGATATCCATATCCTACCATACGGATGCGACAGAATTGCGTCGAAACGGTGAATAAACATGACCGCACGTTTCGGTGCGGTCATATCCGATACGTTTCTTATTTTGCGGAGAGCGCTTCGTCGATTGCTTTCGCCGCGACTTTGCCTGCGCCCATCGCCGAGATGACCGTCGCCGCGCCGGTGACCGCGTCGCCGCCCGCCCAGACGTTTTCGCGTGAGGTCAGCCCGTCCTCTGTTACGATGATCCCGCCGTGGGAGTTGACTTCGAGCCCCGCGGTCGTATTCTTGATCAGCGGGTTCGGGCTCGTGCCGATCGCCATGATGACTGTGTCCACATCGAGCGTGAATTCGCTGCCGGGGATCGGAACGGGACGTCTTCTGCCCTTCGCATCCGGCTCGCCGAGCTCCATGCGGATGCAGCGCATGCCGGTGACGAAGCCGTTTTTCGGATCGCGCGGATTTTCGGGATTATTGTATCCCAGAATTTCAACTGGATTGTTCAGAAGCCGGAAGTCGATCCCTTCCTCCATCGCGTGCTCGACCTCTTCGCGCCGCGCGGGAAGCTCCTCCATCGAGCGGCGATAGACGATATACACGTGCTCCGCGCCGAGCCGCAGCGCCGTTCTTGCCGCGTCCATCGCGACGTTGCCGCCGCCGACGACCGCGACCTTGCCGCCCTTCATGATGGGCGTAACGGGGTTATCGAGATACGCTTTCATCAGATTCGAGCGCGTCAGAAACTCGTTTGCGGAATAGACGCCCTTCAGGCTTTCGCCCGGGATATTCATAAAGTTCGGCAGTCCCGCGCCGGAGCCGATGAACACGGCTTCATAGCCCATGTCGAACAGCTCGTCGACCGTCAGCGTTTTGCCGATCACGACGTTCGTCTGCACGTCCACGCCGAGCGCTTTGAGCGTTTCGACCTCTTTTGCGACGATCGCCTTCGGCAGACGGAACTCCGGGATGCCGTACACGAGCACGCCTCCCGCGGTGTGCAGCGCCTCAAATACCGAGACTTGATAGCCCTTCTTTGCAAGATCGCCCGCGCAGGTAAGACCGGAAGGACCCGAGCCCACGATCGCGACCCTGTGTCCGTTCGACACGGGCTTTTCAGGCGCTTCCTTGCTGTTCGCGTTATGCCAGTCGGCGACGAAGCGTTCCAACCGTCCGATACCGACCGGTTCCATCTTGATGCCCATCGTGCACTTGCTTTCGCACTGCGTCTCCTGCGGACAAACTCTGCCGCAGACGGCGGGCAACGACGACGTCTCGTTGATGATTTGATACGCGCCTTCGAAATCGCCGCCCTTGATCTTCATGATAAAGTCCGGGATATTGACGTTGACGGGACAGCCCGATACGCACGGACGGTTCTTGCAGTTCAGGCAGCGCTTTGCTTCCTCAAGCGCGATCTCCGCGGTATAGCCCAGAGCGACCTCGCTGAAATTATGTGCGCGTACTTCCGGCGCCTGCGTCGGCATTTCGTGTTTTTTCGGATCCAACGGCATATCAGTTCGCTCCTTTCAGCAGGTTGCAGGTCTCTTCGTGCGCATGGCGTTCAAAATCGAAGTACATCCGTCCGCGGCTCATTGCCTCGTCGAAATCGACCTTGTACCCGTCGAAGTCCGGTCCGTCCACGCAGGCGAACTTCGTGACGCGCTTGCCGTCCTCGAATATGGTCAGGCGGCAGCCGCCGCACATACCCGTGCCGTCGATCATGATCGGGTTCATCGACACCGTGACCGGCACGCCGAACGGCTTTGCGGTGAGCGTCACAAATTTCATCATGATGAGCGGACCGATCGTAATGATCATGTCGAACGTCTCGCCCGCTTCGAGCATTTCCTTCAGGGGAACGGTCACGTTGCCGTGCCGCGCATAGCTTCCGTCGTCGGTCATGACGACGAGCCGGTCCGAGCACGCGCGGAATTCATCTTCAAGGATCAGCAAATCTTTATTCCGGAAGCCGATGATCGAGGTCACTTCTGCGCCGAGATTATGGAACGCCTGCGCCACGGGCATGGCGATCGCGCAGCCCACGCCGCCGCCGACGATGCAGACCTTTTTGATCCCGTCCGTATGCGTCGGAACGCCCAAGGGACCCACGAAATCCTGAATGTATTCGCCCTCTTTTTTGTGGTTCAATAGTTCCGTTGTCGCGCCGACGATCTGGAAGATGATCTTGACCGTGCCGCGCGCCGGGTCTGTGCCCGCGACGGTCAGCGGAATACGCTCGCCCGCTTCGTTCACGCGCAGGATGATGAACTGCCCCGGCAGCGCTTTGTTCGCGACCAGCGGCGCTTCGATCTCCATCTGCGTGACGGTCGGGTTCAGGTTCTTTTTGCTTGCGATCCGATACATGAAAACCGTTTCCTCCCGTTGTTTGCTGTTACTCATTGTAAACGATGGCGGTTGTTTTTTCAACCCCCGCACAAAGGTTTTCGGAACCGTCTTTTGCATGAGATTCTTTTGATCGGACATACTCAAAGAAAAGGAGTAACGATATGAGAAAACGAATCGGTGAACGGACGCTGCTGTTCCGAAGTGAACCGCGGGTGCGGAGCGCGGCGGCGATCGTGGCGAAAAACGAAGGCGACGGCACTTTTTCAGGCATGTTCGATACGGTGCTCGAGGATGACAAGTTCGGTGAGGACAGCTTTGAAAAGGCGGAATGTAAGATGTTCCGCACGGCGGCGCTGCTCGCCTGTCAGAAGGCGGGTCTCGATCCGAACGAGATCCACGCCATGCTCGCGGGCGATCTTTTAAACCAGCTTATCACGGCAAACTACGCCGCGCGCGACCTCGGCATACCTTTTCTGGGGCTGTACGGCGCGTGCTCGACGATGGCGGAATCGCTGCTTTTAGGCGGCGGGCTTTCGGACGGCGGCTACTGCTCACCGGTTTTATGCTGCGCAAGCAGTCACTTCTCTACCGCCGAACGGCAGTACCGCTTCCCCCTCGAAATGGGCACGACAGCCCCGCCGACCGCGCAGCGCACGGTGACCGGCGCGGGCGCGCTGCTGCTCTCCACGCAGGACGTTCCGCTTCCGGTCTTTTCCCACGTCGCGCTGACTGCCGCGACGATCGGCCGCGTGGTCGATCTCGGCATCACGGACATGAACAACATGGGCGCGGCGATGGCGCCTGCCTGCTGCGATACCATACTGGCGCATCTTGACGATACCGGAAGCAATATCGAAGACTACGATCTCATCGTTTCCGGCGATCTCGGCACGTTCGGCAGCGAAATGCTTCTGGACCTTGCGAAAAAATATGATCTTGAACTTGTCGGGCGCTATCTCGACTGCGGCGCGAGCATCTATCTGAAGGAGCAGGGCTTCACCTGCGGCGGCAGCGGCGCGGGCTGTTCCGCGGTCGTGCTTGCGGCGGAGTTATTGGAACGAATAGAGCGCGGCGACGTGAACCGCATGCTGTTTCTGGCAACCGGCGCGTTGATGAGCCCGACCTCCGGCATGCAGGGCGAAAGCATTCCCGGCATTGCGCACGCGGTCGTGCTGGAACGGAGGGACTGATGCAATATCTTTGGGCGTTTCTGATCGGCGGCGCGATCTGTACCGTCGGTCAGCTGCTTCTGTCGTATACGCGGCTGACGAGCGCACGCATCCTTGTGCTGTTCGTGGTGCTCGGCGTGGTGCTCGGCGGTCTCGGATGGTATCAGCCGCTTGTCGACTTTGCCGGCGCAGGCGCGAGCGTACCGCTTCTCGGCTTCGGCAACGCGCTTGCAAAAGGCGCGATCGAAGGCGCGAAAGAGCACGGGATCCTCGGTGCGCTGTCCGGCGGCATGTCGGCGACCGCCGCGGGCATCTCCGCTGCAGTACTGTTCGGCTGGTTTGCCGCGCTCGTCTTCCGCCCGCGCACAAAATGAAATACGCTCCCCGAAGGGAGCGCTTTTGCGCTGAATCTGTTAAGCTCTGCGTTTGGCTTTTGCACGCGCGTAGAGGTATAGGAACAGGACCATCAGGATCTCGCCGAACATGCTGATAAAGAAGATCAGGTCGGTGTTGCCCGTTGCGGGACCGAGCGCGGAAAACGCGAACATCAAAAATCCCGCCAGGAACAGATGCGGCGTCTTTTCCTTGATCCACACGATGACCCCGACGATCATCATCGGAATGACCGTGCCAAACGACAGAACGCGGCTGATCGCGTCCGCCCACTCCGGCGTACCTTCCCCCGCCTTCATGCGCGTGACGTTTGCGATCGTTTCCGGCACAAGCGGCGTTTTCAACGCCTGCAGCACGCCCAGGGCCATCAGCGCCAGCGTGAACGACCACACGATGAACATCAAAAACTTTTTGAAGTTCAGCGAATACCCCATGATCGGGAACAGCAGCGGGATCAGAAGCCCGTGCGCGATAAAACGAACGGGGCTCACCGTTTGCAGCGCTTCCGGCGTCAGCAGCGATCCGAGTCCGATGATTGCCGCGTCCAGAATGAGACCGAGCGTCAGTATTCCGGCCCAGCGCGCAATCTTGGAATGTTTCCTTGCGGACAGTCCGAACAGGAGCGCCGCAATAACGATTTCTCCCACAACGATACACCAGATCGCAATGGGACAGATTTTGATCAGAAAGTCTCTCATTCGACCGTCCCCCTATTATTTCTTTGCGTTCTTTTCTTTTGCGCGCTTGTCGTTGATGATCTTCATATGCTCCGCGGTGACGAGCGTGACGTTATTCTCCTTCGCCCAGTCCACGCAGCCCTTCAGCACGAGCGGCAGGAACACGCGCGGCACGCCGAGGATCGTTTCCAAAGCGTCGTCAGTAAACTTGACCTTGTCGTCCGCGCGGTCTGCGGCGTAGCGGACCGACTGCAGAGACGCTTTTCTGACCTGCAGAAGCTCCGCGCGCATCCTGGTCTTTCTGTGGAACCAGAAGTTTTTGGAATCACGGTAGCCGTAGTCGACCGGCAGCGGCGGGAAATCCTTTGCTTTGACGCCGTTGATGATCGCGTCGCTGTACTTTTTCTTCATCAGGATCCTGTCGACCCTGAGAATAAAGTGCGCGCCGAACTTTGACGTGATGCCGTTGAAATCGTGATACGGCGGCTCATAGCCGTTGAGCTCTCCGGGCTGATCCTTGTCCGCGCCGTCGAGGTTCCGCATCCACGTGCACTCGATCGCTTCGATCGCGTCGGTCAATACCATCGGACGCTTTTCGCCGGTTTCTTCCTCAAGCAAGCTCTTTTCGAGGCGGAAATTGCACTTCGGCATCTTGTCGGAGGGCTTGTCGCCGGGCCAGGAAAGCTTTACCGCTTCCTTGAAGCTTTTCGGGTTGTCGTCGATAAAGTTGATCGCGCACCTGCCGTCCCGCAGAATGTTCTGCGCTGTGTTGGACGAATTGCGGCAGCACAGCAGCATGGCGTAGTAATCCTTGCCCGCCACATAGTACGGCTGCACGAGCGAATACGGCCCGAGGGTCGTGCTGCCATCCTCGCACAGCGTGCTGATGATGACGGTCGGCATGGGGAAAAACAGCGACGTCTGGTAGAAGTTGTCGACGATACGCAGGTTTTCAAAGCTGCTCATTTCAATGTTCCTCTCTTTTTTGGATCAGTTTTATATCTGTAAGCTGCATTCGCAGCCCTTTCACGGATTGTCGGCGTCTCCGATCCAGTCCGCGATCAGATCAGCCGTGAAAAGGATCTGTTCCCCGTTCGTGATAGCTGGCGTTCCGTCGCCGTCCTGCGCGCCGTACATGCCGAACCCCGCGTGACAGCCGCCCGAAATGATCCGTTCCGTCACATGATCCGGCAGCTTCTCCTTCGCCTGCTCATATTTGTCGCGGTCCAGCACGCGGTCCTCGCTCCCATAGACGGAAAGCACGCGAAGGGATTCGTCCGATAGGTCGTCGTTTGAGAATGACGCGAGCAGGATCATGCCCTCGTATGCACCGGGATGCGCCTTGACCTCGATCGAAGCGACCGCGCCGCCCAAAGAATGCCCGCCGATGTACCAGTGCCCGATTTCGGGAAGCGCTTCCCGCACGTCGTCCGCCGCGTGCGTATCAAAGACCGCGAGCCGGAACGGCATCCTGCACAGCACGCACAAAACGCCTTTCGATGAGATCGCCCGCATCAGCGGCGCGTATGCGGTCTCTTCCACCTTGCCGCCGGGATAAAAGATCAAACCAACCTTCGCACCGCCCGGATCGAATACCGTTTCCCCGCCCGCAAGCGTCCGCTCCGCCACGGTCCGATCTGCGGAAAACGCCGCAATCGCGTCGTCGTCGGCATGATAATAATTTTCCAAATAAATGAGACTTGCGCACAAAAGCAGCGCAAAGACCGCGACCGGAATCACGATCCAAAGAAATCGCTTTGTTTTTCGTCCGTCTCTGCGCTTCATATTTGCTCCGAGTTAAATATGCTTATCAATTATAGTATGCCCACGTCTCCGAAAAGTCAAGTTTACGCGCGCGATCTAAGCGTTTTTTATACAAAAGCGCCCCGGTCGGAGCGCTTTTCATCAGATTGTTGCAAGCCACCGGTCCGCTTCTTCGCGGGTACGGAAAATATGGACGTCCTTGTCCGGATATTTGCAAAACAGTTCCGAAAGCACCGGATTGTTGCGCTGCTTGTAGGTTCTCACAATCTCGACAAGCTCCGGATCGAGCGTTTGTTCCGTCCATGGGATGTCGGGCCGCGTCTGTCCGACGCGATCCATGATTCCCCGCATGCAAACATCTGTGTCGTAGTCGAGCAGGATAACCGTGTCGCAGGCGGCGATCCGCGGCTCGAATGTGCGGCTGTAGCTGCCGTCGAGGATCCATTCGTCTTCTTTGAGAATGTCGGCGAGCGCCGCGTCGAATTCTTCGCGCGTGATATGCGTCCGATCCGGCTTCCACCACACGTTGTCAAGATGCACAAGCGGCAGACCCGTTTTTTCTTTCAGTTTCAGAGAAAGCACACTCTTTCCGCTGCCCGGCGAGCCGGTGACGACTACGCGTTTCATAACGATCGTTCTCCTTTTGCAAAATGCAGGCAGAAATGGCCTTCTTCCTTTCTCGTCTCCTGTAATCGCAATCCACTCGACAGAGCAACCGCTGTGATACTGTTCGAGTTTTGCAAATCCTTCTTGACGATTCCATATGCTGTATGAATCGTTTCCGGTCCGATCGGGATTTCCAACTGTACCACATACGGTTCCGGAAAAGCAGATGAAATATCCGTATCCCAAACATAGAGATTGCCTTTATACTTTAACACGCGGGCTGCCTCTTTCATCGCTTGTTTCTGCGTGTCCAGATCCATGTACATAAGTGAATAGAAAAAAGTAATCGTGTCAAACGTCTCCGCATCAAAGCAGAGAAAAGCCGCATCCATCACGCGTTTCTCACAAACATCCGGTGCCTCATCCAGTTCTTCCTGTCGATTGTCGATCGCGATCACTCGATTGCCGAAAAAGCGCCCGATAATACATTCCCCGCCGCCTCCGACATCCAATATTCTGCCTCGTAAATCCGGTATGTTATCGATTCGAAACGCCTTCATCCCCATTTATGCCTTTCTTTGCAGTCGTGATAGATGCGATCAGTTTTCTGCGAATGGTTCCGCATGTTTTGCTCAATTCAGTAAACTGCTCTTCCGTAAGAGACCGTATACGATACAAAATCGTCAACCAGTACTCCGTCTCATGGCATTCCTTCAATGCTATCTCCATTTTGTTTATAAAATCAGCACGGCTTTGTGCATACTTTGCTTCGGAAGCATTTGCGCCGACTGATGAACACGCCCGCAAGAGCTGATTCTTAAAGATCGACCGTCCCTGTATGCTGTCACACAGATTTGTTATGGTTATTGTCAATTCGATGGACAATTCAAGAATCGTTTCATTACGCATAAGCATTCCTCTTTTAACGATATATTTTGCTCCGCAAAACACGATATATCTGCTGCGCATATACGATATGCGTCCGCTGCGCTTCCGCACGATATGATATAAACTCCCCGTGCCCGCAGGCATATCGTTCCGAAGGAATATCGTGCCCCTCAGGGCATATCGTAAACTCCGACAGGGAGTTTATATCGCTGAAAACCTGCACCGCAGGTTTTCACTCTTCGTCCTCCTCGTCATCTTCCTCGTCAACCCAGTTCGGATCCTGCTCGACCAGCAGCCGCAGGATGCGCATGCGCTCTTTTTTCGTGACGGTAACGGTCAGGTCCTCAAACACAAAGCTGTCGTAGAGCTTCGGATAGCCGCCGAGCTGCTCGACCGCCCAGCCGCCGACCGTCGCGTTGTCGTCGTCAAGGTCCTCTTCCTCTTTGTCGAACTCGTCAAGGAAGTCACTTAACCGCATGTCGCCGTCGACCTCGTAGCGGTTTTCGCCGACCTCTGTAAACTCCTCCTCGACCATGTCCGTTTCGTCCCAGATCTCGCCGACGAGCTGTTCCAGCACGTCCTCCATGGTCAGAATGCCCATCGTGCCGCCGTATTCGTCGGTCACGACGACCATATGGCTCTTTTTGCGGCGCATCGTGTCGAGCACGTCCGGCAGCGGCATCGTCTTATGCACGTACACGATCGGCATCAGCAGCTTTTTGATCGGCACGTCCGGGTCCTCGACGAGCGCCTTATAGAAATGGTTCAGATGCAGAATTCCGACCATGTGGTCCGGCGTGCCGCGATAGACGGGAATCCGCGTAAACGGCGACGCGAACGCGATCTTCATCTGCTGCTCGCGCGGGTCGTCCAGGTCGATCGCCACAAGGTCCACGCGCGGCGTGATGACCTCGTATGCCAGCACCTCGTCGAAATCGAATGCCGACTGCAGCAGGTCCGCGGTGTCCTCATCGACGACGCCCTCGTCCTCCACGGTGTCGAGGATCGTTTCCATGTCGTCCTCGGTGACCGTGTCGTCGACCTCATTGTCCTTCCAGATGCCGGAAAGCAGCTTCAAAAACCGCTCCAAGAGCCAAATCAGCGGAAACAGCAAAAGCCACAGCCCGGAAATCGGCAGCACGACAAACTTTGCCCAGCCCTCGGCGCGCTCGGACGCAAAGATCTTCGGCAGAATTTCTCCGAACGTAATGATGAGCACGGTCATGACCGCCGTCGCGACCCATGCGCCGCTTTCGCCCATCAGCGCGATCGCGAGCGCCGCCGCGATCGACGACGAGCCGATGTTCACAAGATTGTTACCGATCAGGATCGCGATAAGTCCGCTGTCAAACCGTTCGCGGAAGCGCAGCGCAAGCTTCGCAAGCCGGCTGTTCTTCTCCTCCGCTTCATGTCTGAGCTTCGTCGGGTTCAGCTGCATGAACGCTATCTCCGCGCCGGAGAACATGGCGGAAAGCGCGATGCAGACGACGATCAGGATGTAGCGCAGGGTGTTACTCATCGACAACACCTCCCACGTCGTCCTCGTCGTAGATCTCGCCGACGAGCTCCTCAAGGATGTCCTCGACCGTCAGGATGCCGAGCACGCTTCCTTCGTTGTCGCGCACGATCGCGATATGCGTCTTTGCCTTGCTCATACCGGCAAGCTGCTCGTCGATCGGCGTGCCGACCGTGACGTAATACGGCTTGTCCATCACGCGCGCCAGCGACACATGTCCGTTGCGTTTCAGGTATTCTTTCAGATACTTTCGGATCTGCACGACGCCGCAGATCTCGCCCTCGCGGTTTTTGACCGGCAGTCGGCTGTGGTTCGTCTTTTCGATGATCTTCACGATCTCCGTCGGGTGCATGCCGAGCGTGACCGTCTCAACGCTGTCAAGCGGCACAAAGATTTCGCCGACCGGCGTCTCGGTAAAGTCGAGCGCGGACTGCATCAAATCCGCAGTGTCCTCGTCGATGTCGTCCTCCTCGTCGAGCGTTTCGATGATGTCGTGCAATTCCTCCTCGGAAACGGTCGGCTCTTCCTCGTCCTGCACGCGGAACAGCTTTTTGACGCCGTCCGTCAGCGAGGTAAAGACGAAGTTCAGCGGGTACAGAATGCGCATCAGAAACCGCAGCGACGGTGCGACGAACAGCGCAAAGCGCTCGTTGCACGCCTTTGCGATCGTTTTCGGGATCATTTCAGCAAGCAGGAATACGAGCAGCGTCGTCACAAGCGACGTCGCCGTCGCCCCCGCGCTGCCCCATCTGAGACGCACCGCAACAAGCGCCGTCAAAGAGGCGCAGCCGATGTGCATGATGTTATTGCCGATGAGAATGGTGGTTAACGCCTCGTCAAAATGATCGAGGATATATAGAACGCGCTTTGCCGCTCTCGACCCGTTGTCCGCGCGGCTCATGACGCGGATGCGGTTCACCGACGCGAGCGAGGTTTCCGCCCCCGCAAAGTACGCGCCGCCGAGCAAAAGCACGAAGAAAAATACGATCAGCCCAATGACGCTTCGGAAATCGCCGGACTTTATTGCATTCGCCGTTTCTTCCGAAAGCAATCGTATAAGAGGACTTGGACTACTGTCCACAGTCGTACCACCTGCCTTGTTTCATAGAATAGATGTATTATACGCGAAAACAAAAGAAAACGCAATGATTATTTTATTTCCAGCCACTCCACCGCGCCGGTATGGATATCGTAAACTGCGCCTTTGATCTCGACGTCGAAAGGATCCGGTTCGGACAAGAACGCTTCGCGAAGGATCTTCACCCCGTGCACGACGTTCAGACGGCAGGCCTTGTTTGGGTCTCGCTCCATGCCGATCGCCTTTTGAATATCCTGCGTGATAAAGGAGATATGTCCGTCCGCTTCGCCATGTAGCGCCGCGCCGACCGCGCCGCAGCCGGTATGTCCGAGCATGAGCACGAGCTTGCAGCCGAGATGCGAAACGGCGTATTCCACGCTGCCGATCTGATGGCGGTCGAGCACGTTTCCCGCGACGCGGATCACGAACAGATCGCCGACGTCGGCGTGAAAGATCTGTTCCGGGATCACGCGCGAATCCGAGCAGCAGATCACGACCGCATACGGATGCTGTCCGTTCCGCGCGGTGTCCATGCGCAGCGCATCGTTCCCGTGCGCAATATAATACCGGTTTCCCTCGGTCATACGCTCGATGATATCCATGTTTCCGCCCTCCCTGTTTTGTGTCAGTATAGCACAAAAGCGGCCGCTTGCGCAACCGCATGATCGCGAATATCTTTTTACGAAAACCGTCTCCGTCCTTTCCCCGTCTTCGCAATTCTTTATTGTTGATTATTTTGTGAAAATGATATATAATATCAATATCATCGGAGGCGAAACGGCGCGGGCGCTGACTGTGGACCGTTCCGTCTCCGGAAAGCGGACGGTGGATCGTATGGAAACGAATTACTATGAATGGTACAGCGACAATCTGCAGCGCGACATGCCGATCAAGGTTTACGGGCATGCGGGCAAGCCGGTGTTGTTCATCCCCTGTCAGAACGGCAGATTTTTCGATTTCGAGAACTTCGGCATGGCGGACGCCGTCGCCGGATGGATCGACAGCGGGCGTATGCTTGTCTTTTCGATCGACACGGTCGACGAGGAGACCTTCAGCAACCGGGACGGCGATCCGTACTGGCGCATCCGTCAATACGAGCGATGGATCGACTATATCACGCGCGAGGTCGTGCCGTTCGTCCGGTCGTACGCCAACGAAAAGAACGGCTGGGAGGGGTATCCCGGTCTCATGGTCTTCGGCTGCTCGATGGGAGCAAGCCACGCGCTGAATCTGTATCTGCGCTATCCGGACCTGTTCGACCGTTGCCTTGCGCTGAGCGGCGTTTACCATGCGTCTTACTGTTTCGGCGAGTATATGGACGAGGTCGTTTACCGCAATTCCCCCGCAGATTACATGGCGGAGTTCCCCATCGGGCATCCGTTCATCGCGGAGTACAACCGTCACAAGGCCGTGCTCTGCACCGGGCAGGGCGCATGGGAGGAGCCGTGGAGTACGCGCTGGCTCGATGAGTGCTTCCGCCGCGTCGGCATTTACGCCTGGGTGGATTACTGGGGATATGACGTCAACCATGACTGGCCGTGGTGGTACAAACAGGCAAACTATTTCCTCCCCTATCTCTTGGACTGAAAGGAGCGCCGCATGAACTTTATCTATATCTCGCCGAACTTCCCGGAAAACCACTGGCTGTTCTGCCGGCGGCTCTGTGACAACGGCGTCAATGTACTCGGGATCGGCGACTGTCCGTATGACGATCTCACCTATGAGCTGCGCGGCTCGCTGACCGAATACTACAAGGTCTCCTCGCTCGAGAATTACGACGAAGTCTACCGCGCCGTGGCGTTCTTCATCCATAAGTACGGACGGATCGACTATCTCGAATCGAACAACGAATACTGGCTCGAGCAGGATGCGCGGCTTCGGCAGGATTTCCACATCACAACGGGATTCCTTCCCGCGGATATGCCGCAAATCAAGTGCAAATCGCTTATGAAGGCGCAGTACATCCGCGCCGGTATTCCCGTTGCGCTCTGGCATATGGCGGACGACAGGGCGGGATGTCTTGCGTTCATCGAAAAGGTCGGATATCCGGTCATCGTGAAACCCGACAACGGCGTCGGCGCGATCAATACCTTCCGCATCAACAACATCGCGGACCTCGACACGTTCTTTGCCAACAAGGGCGACGCACAGTATATCATGGAGGAGTTCATCGACGGAAGTATCGTTTCTTATGACGCCATCGTCAACAGCCGCGGCGAACCGATCTTCGAAGCAGGCAATCTGACGATCGGAAACATCATGGATAACGTCAACGAAAAACGAAGCTGCCGTTTGATGATCCGCGACCGTTTGCCCGACGCGCTGCGGGATATGGGGCGGGCGGCGCTGAAAGCGTTCGGTGTAAAAAAGCGCATGGTGCATTTTGAGTTTTTCCATCTCGATCGTGATCAGCGCATCGGAAAAGCCGGCGATTATGCCGGACTCGAAGTCAATATGCGTCCATGCGGCGGCATCCTTCCGACGATGATCAACTACGCTTACAGCACCGACGTCTATCAGATCTGGGCCGATATGATCGTCTTTGACGAAAGCCGAAAGCCGATCGGTTCACAGCAATTCTGCGCGCTTGCCGGGAGGCGTAATTCCCGATCCTACGTGATGAGCTGCGACGAAGTGATCCATGAATACGGCATCCATATTGTGGAGGAAGGTCCGGTGGATCCCGCGCTTGCGACCGATATGGGCGAATACCTGTTCCTTGCGCGTTTCCCGACCTGGGAGGACGTCATCTCGTTCTACGATCACGTTCTGGAAGAGCGCAAACCCAATTGAACAACACAAAAGTGAAAAACCTTTCCCGTTGCGGAAAGGTTTTTGCTTTGTGTATGCAGATATTGTAGGGGGCGACGTCCCCGGCGCCCCGTTTCCGCAATGCATGCCGCGGATTTTCCAAATCACAACGCAAAGCGGCCACTTTCGCAGCCGCCTTTCCTTTTGAATGCCGGAATAAAAGTTTTCAATATCCGAGGGTTGCGTCGATCGGATTTCCCGTCACCGCGTTCAGCGACAGGAGCAGCATGTTCATGGTCTTGTCATCGTCGAACTGATCCGAATCGAAATGGCGCTCCCGCACACCGTAAAAATTCCACACCGGCACCAATAGCCCCTTCGTCACATTGTCCTGTTGAATGGTGCGCATCAGCTCCAGCCGCACGTCCGTGACACGGATCGTCAAAGTAACACCCTCCGCCTGTCCGCTGTAGCGATAGCGCAGCATTGTCTCCGCAAGCGGTATCGCGTCGGCAAATGTCAGCAGCTTGCATGATTGAACACGGCAATCTCCGATCGAAAGCGGTGCGTCCCACTTTACACACTGGATCCCATCGTCGTCGACCAGCACGGCACACTGTTCATATGCCCATGCAGGCGTAGCCGCGGCAGGGCCGCCGGTAGATCCGTTGATGATCGCGATCGGACAGCCGTTTGCGGTTCTGTGATACACGATCGCATAACACGTATGCCCCTGACGCACACCGGCGTCGTCGTAGATACCGACGGGATACAGCTCGACCCGATCAACCTCCATTTCGCTGTCTACTGCTCGGATCAGATCGTCTGCGACCGCGATTGCCTCTTTTGGAGAAAGCAACAGCCCGTCCGCGCCCGAGGTCGCTGCCGACGGGTCGACCGCGGTACCGTCATTTCGATATTCGGTATAGAACATGTAGGTGGACCGCTGAAACTGAAACTGCGCATGCGGGATCGGCGCAGAACCATTCTTTTCATAATAGCTGTCATTATACATCCGGAATGTCACTCCGTTCCCGTCCGTTGCGTCGATACCGAAGACATGCTGCACGCCATTGTCCGTTTTCCAAATCATCTCTTTGATCTCCGACGTTACCGGCGTGTACACCCAATCGTCCGGCGCGTTCGGGTAGAGCGATTGATAGTATTTGATGCGATCTTCGCAGTTCTTTACGTTTTCTTCGTAATACTCGTTTCGCTCAAAGCCATCGATTCGTTCCTTTTCATTTTGCATCATCAGGGCAAGCTGCGATTTCGGAAGTTGAGAATCGTCGATCCGGCTTTCACGCATCTCGCGATCTCCGACAAGTTTATTCCATAATATATCGACTTTCTCCTGTGTAAACGCAACAGCTTCCGTCTCATAGATCGGCAGCGCACGGCAATCCGGAACATATACCGCCGCATGCGCGCGAATATGAAAATTGTCCTCGTCCACGATCTTCTCCCAGATCTGAGGGGCTTGTACCTGTTCCGCAACTGTTTGATTGTCGGCAACCGGCTGCTGTGCGTCGGTTATCATCTGTGTTTCATCCTTCTGATGAACATATGCCTGATCCGGCGTCGGCTGACAAGCCATAAAAAGATAGACTAATAAAATAATACAAACGATACGTTTCATAGTACCTCTCCTTTCGAATCCGATCGTATTGTACCATGCATATGTGTCATAACTGCAACATAGTTGTATCAGAGTTGTATCAGACTTGTATCGGAGTTGTAAAACATCGTCGAAATGCGAATTGTAAAACAATAATCCGTGTAAAAGAAAAGATTCTCCGGGAGGAGAATCAACGTGAACATGCCGAAGGCATATTTCACCCGTCCGAAGGACGAATTTCACCGCGCAGTGATTTCACCCGCAGCGCGGATTTCACTTCTTTTGCCGCGGCGGGAAGTCGGGGGCGACGTCCCCTACGACTACCCGAAGAGAAGAAACGAGATACGGCTGACGCCGTACGATATGTTTACTCATGTAAACGCGATATATGATCGTTTCCGATCATGCGATATGATCTGCATTCCCTGCGTCCCGCTGGACACATC
>JAFZIH010000125.1 GCA_017554455.1 Clostridia bacterium
CCGTCTGCGGTCTTCGATCGCCTTCGGATGCTTCGAATCGAACTGCACGTCAAAGTCGATCGATTCATCGGTCAGCTTCAAAAGATCGTGCCGACCGGTCAGCAGCGACGCAAAGGTCGCGGCGATCAGATAGGATGCGTTTTTGGAGGCGTGCGAGCCGTCGCGCCAGTAAAGCTCGATCTCCGGATGCCGCATGCGCAGCGTTTCGAACAGCTCGCCGATCGGCGCAAGCAGCGTGTCGTACCGTTCGGACAGCGTGCGGTACGCGGCGGAGATCTCCGAGATCCGTTCCGGATCGTCCTTCTTTGCCCATGTCATGTACAGGACCGGTTTCGTCCCGCAGGCTTTGCAGAGCGCAGAAAGCGCGCGAACCTCCGGCTCCGTCTTTTCAAGTCCCGGAAACGGATGTCCGAGCTGCTGGATCACGCAGTAGTCGTAATTGCCGTACAGCAGCGCAAAACGGATCGAAAAATACTCCTTCGTATGCCAGCACAGCGCGCGCCCGGAATAGGCGAGCATCGTGACATTCGGTTTCTCCTGCCCGAGCGATTCGCACATCGTTGCGAACAGATGCGGCATATCGTTGAAATAGGTATGGCTGTTTCCGATCATCAATACGTTCATAGCGCTGCCTTTCATAAACAAAAAGACCGTAGACCGGCGTCTGCGATCTTATTTGCGTTTTGTCTCAGTCCCACTCGATTGCGCCGATGCTTTCGAGGTACGCTTCGCTGTAGTCCATGTAGTCCTCGACGAAGCGCATGCAGTACATTTTCTGTTCTTCGAAATCCTTCTGCAAGCCCTCGAACAGATAATCGAACGCCTTGTCGTCGTCGTACACCTCGCCGTCGTTCACGCCGCTTTTCTCCATGAATTCCTCATCGAGTTCCACGACGCGGTCCAGCATGCGGTCGAAGACGTCCTCTTTGAAAATCAGGAAGTCGCCCTGCTGTACAAAGCGTTCCTTGATAAACTTCTTTGCGTTTTCTACGCTGTATTCCTGTTCCATAATTCCCTCCGATACGGTTCTGCGGCTATTGTATCACACTTATGCGAACATTTCCATATCTTCGGTTAATTTTTTACGGCATCCACAAACCATCTCGGATCCTCGAAGAACAGGAACGCCGTCTGCCCGTTGATGAGGCAGGTGTAGCGCACGCCGTTTCCGCCGGCTTTGAGGCTTGCGGCGCGGCGCTCGTCCAGCACCTTCTGTATTTCGAACCGCCGCCCGTCCGTCCAGTGCACGACGCGCGGAAGCGTGTGTCCGACCTCGTCCGTGTAGGTCTCCACACCGACATAAACCTTCATGCCCGATATCCCACCGGATGCGAAACATGCTCTTCCCTCGGATTCATGACGCCGATCGTCCGGTCGGTCAGCAGTCTTCCGCGCAAAACCGCGTGATAGCCGAACCGGCTGCGAATCCCGTCGATCGCGCGTTCCGCCGTTTCGAGCCGTTTCCGGTGTTCCTCCTCTCCGAACAGATTCAGCTGCATCGGACGGTCGACCGGCCAAAGGTCCGATGCGCAGACCGTCAGCGACCGGATCGGCCGCTGCCAGTCGTAGTTCTCCGAAAACAGCTGCATTGCCGTATCCAGAATTTCGTCGGTCAGAAACGTCGGCGCCTTGAGCCGTCTCTGCCGCGTGAACGAGAACAGTCCGCAGTCGCGCACCGAGAGCGCGATGACATTTGCGCGGAAGCCGTGCTCGCGGAGTCTGCGCGAAACGCTCTCCGAAAGCATCAGGACCGTCAGCCGTACATCGTCGTCGTTGACGAGATCGCGCGGCGCCGTGATGCCGTTTCCGACGCTCTTGACCGGCGTTTCGAAACCGTACGGCAGCACCGGCGAGGTGTCCTGTCCGTTCGCGAAGCGGTACAGCGTCAGCCCCGCTTTGCCGAGCTGCGCGTGCAGAAACGCGGGATCCGTCTTTGCCAGATCGCCGATGGTCATGATGCCGTACCGGTTCAGCCGGTTTTTCGTCGACGGTCCGACCATCAGAAGATCGCCAACCGGAAGCCGCCACGCGACGTCGCGGTAGTTGTCCGGCAGAACCGCGCTCACGGCGTCCGGCTTTTTGAGATCGCTGCCGAGCTTGGCAAAGATCTTGTTGTCCGCCACCCCGACCGAAACGGTGATCCCGATTTCCGCGTGCACGCGCTCGCGAATCTCGTTCGCAAGGTCGATCGCCTCGTGAAAATCGCGCGTGCGTCCCGTGACGTCCACCCAGTTCTCGTCGAGCCCGAACGGCTCCACAAGATCGGAATATTCATGATACAGTTCCCTGCCGAGATGCGAAAACCGAACATACTGATCGTAATGCGGAGCGACGCAGACAAGCTTCGGACATTTCTGCTTTGCCTCCCAGATCGCTTCCCCCGTCTTGACGCCGAATTGCTTGGCAAGCTGATTCTTGGCAAGCACGATCCCGTGCCGCTTTTCGGGATCTCCGGTCACCGCAACCGGAAACGCGCGGATCGACGGATCGAAAAAGCACTCCACCGAAGCGAAAAAGCCGTTGAAATCAATATGCAGAATTCTTCTTCCCATACGACACCGCTCTTTTTTCATATTCGAACATTTGTTCGTATTTACATTATACCACGAATTCGGGGGTTGTCAAGCGGCGATTTTTCTCATATAATGCATACATGAAACGAATCCTGATTGTTTTGATCTGCCTTGCTCTGCTGCTCGGCTGCGCATATGATCCGACCGAATCCGAGGAAACGCGAAAGCTCGAACTGTTTGCGTTTTCCGTCGGAAAGGCCGACGCGCTTCTTGTTCGCACGAACGACGCGGCTGTTATGATCGACTCCGGCGAAAACGGCGACGGCGACAAGCTTGTGTCGTATCTGAACGCGCTCGGCATCGAAAAGCTCGATCTTCTGATCCTGACGCATCACGACAAGGACCATATCGGCGGCGCGGACGCCCTGATCGAAAACATCCCGATCGACCGTGTGGTTCTGCCGAGCTACGAGAAGGATTCCAAGCAGTTCCGCGAGCTTTCGGACGCACTGGACGCGGCGGGCACCGCGGTTTCCTATCTCAGCGCCGACGAGTCGCTGACATTCGGCGAACTGCTCGTGAACATCTGGGTTTCCCCCGTCCCGTACGACGGCAAGAGCGACAACGAACAGTCGCTGATTACAAAGCTGATCTATGACGGCAGGACCTATCTTTTCATGGGCGACGCCGAGAAGGATGAGCTGAAAAAGCTGATCTACAGCGGTAAGAACCTGACCTGCGATGTGCTGAAGCTGCCGCATCACGGCGTTTACGACGAGCATCTGGCGGCGCTTCTGACGGTGACGATGCCGCAGTACGTGATCATCTGCGATTCTTCGAAGAATCCCGCCGAAGCAGAAACGCTCAAGACGCTCGAATTCTTCGAGACGACCGTACTGCAGACAAAAAACGGCGACGTCCGTATGATCGCCGCCGGGAATGTTTTAAAGATAATCGACGAATAACCAAACGATCCCGCACATCGGTGCGGGATCGCTTTATGTTACAGGATATAGTCCGAGATGCAGTCGTACCAGTGGACGTACGTTTCGCCGTCGACGGTGATCCGCTCGTTTTCGGGAAGAAGCTCGGTCCACGGACGCCGATAGCTGTCCTGCATCCAGTCGTTGCTGTTGAACCGTCTCCAGAGAACCGTCCTACCGTTGCGGTCAAGGTACTGCTCGCTGAGCACGCCCTCGTTGTATGCGCCCGCGTCGATGACGCAGATCGTGTCGTAGGTCCTGCCGTTGATCTCGACCTGATAGCGGCCGACGACGTCGAGCATAAACGGCTGCTTTGCCGTGGTAACGACGCTGCCCTCCTTTTGTATCAGCCCTTTCGGCGCGATATGCGTCTCATTGCCGCAGTTGTTCTCTCCGAAGCCCCAGCTTTCGAGGAAATCGTCGCCGTCCAGGAAGGTGAACAGCTTTTTGACGCCGTCCTCCTCGTGGCTTTCCGCAAGATACCGGCAGTGCGTGTCGGTCAGTTGTGCGACAAATCGCCGTTTTGCAACATCTGCGCCGTCGATTTTGTTGCAGTCCATCGGGTCGTACTCGACCGCTTCGATCTCTACGCCCTCGATCCCATGTACTTCGGCACGACCGACGACTTCCATGTCGCATTGTTCGGTGCGGCTGCGTTTCGGGAAATCGTACATCGCCCAACTGCGTTTTTCTCCGAGCTTCGGGACGATGAACCAGCCCATCATTTCCTCCCAGCAAACCGGAAACGGTTCGCCGTCGATCTTTGTGATGCGATAATCCGGCATCACGTCCGGCATTATTCTGCGATTGTGTTTCATCTTTTGTTCTCCTTTCGGTTGATAGGGATACCGCTCTCTGAACTGCTGCTTTGCATGGAAAAGGCGGCTTTTGACCGTGCCGACCGGAATGCCGAGGCGACTTGCGATCTCCGCCTGCGGCAGATCCTTGAAATAGCTGAGATACAGAATCTGTTTGTCTGCGTCGCCGAGCAGTTCGAGCGTTTCGCGCACCACCGTCCGTGCCGTAACGCCGTGAATGCCGGTCGTCAGCGCCGTCTCGTCAAGCGATTCCAAAGGGATCTCCATGCGCTTTGCCTTTGCGCGGAAATAATCGTTGCATTTGTTGCGGGCGATACCGAGGATCCACGGTTTGAACATCGATTCGTCGGCAAGCGTTTCCTGTCCGTGGTATGCCGCGATCAGCACTTCCTGCAGTACGTCCTCCGCGTCCGAAGGATTGCCGATGCGGAATTTTACGAATCGTTCCAACGGCTGCAGATTATCCGCAACGAGCGTTTCAAAGCCGGTCATGTTCTCACCTCTTTTCCATTGTTCTCAAGACGTGTTCACCTATCAAGTCGTAAAGAGAAGCCGAAAGGTTCATGAAAATCAAAAATATTATGATATATAATGAGAAAGCTCCTGTTCGAGCATGTCCGCATATTGCTGTACAGTCGGTCCGAGCGTTTTAAGCCATTCCTTTATCGTCGCATCATCCTTGTATGCAAGAGGGTCTTTCCGGATCACAAGCGTTCTTTTCAGCGGTCCCTCATCACGGAAAAGATGTTCCGAAAGCGCCCATTCCCCCGCCTGCGTTTTTCCGATCACGTCTCCGGTTCGCAGGGTATAGATACATCTTGCGATATCCAGAAGCCATCCGCAGGAATACAAGCTGTCGTCCGTCTGTACGGCGCATCGCCGGATCCCTTTGTAATGCTGCCTGACGGCGTCGATCAATTCGGATTTTTCGGGTGTTTTGAACAAGCAGCTGTCT
Organism: Clostridia bacterium; assembly: GCA_017554455.1. Classification (GTDB taxonomy): domain Bacteria; phylum Bacillota; class Clostridia; order Christensenellales; family CAG-138; genus UBA3792. Next base: position 5,270 of record JAFZIH010000125.1, read on the forward strand.
TCTGCGCCGCAAACCGTGACGCCGTATTTGGAAAGCTCCAGCCTGGAAAACGGGTCGATGCTGCATCGGTTTGTAATGCTTTGTCCGGACGTGCCCCAGTAGACGAGCCGTTCATATTGACCGCTTTGATACTCTTTCAAGTGAACGATAACGCCCTCAAAGCAGCGGTAAAACGGATTGTCCGGATGCCGTTCGGACAGCGTTTGGCGCAGCAATAAAAGCCGATCCGCCCGTTCCGGTTCGATCGTTTGTTTTGTAAAAGCGATAAAATCGATATCGCTCCATCCGAGGCGGAAGTCGTCCAGCACAACGCTGCCATATAGCCGGAAGCTATGCAGCTTTATTACAGCTGAGATCTCACCGACCATTGTATCGATCGAAGTACGCATTGACGCATTGAAGCTCTTTTTCACTGCAATTCTCCTGTATCATAATCGTTCTGTTTTATGAAAAAGCCCTTTCATCTTTCGACAAAAGGGCTTTTCATGGAGCAGGTAACGGGACTCGAACCCGTGATCTCAGCTTGGAAGGCTAATGTGTTACCGCTACACTATACCTGCATGTGGTGCGGACGAAGAGACTTGAACTCATACGCCTATGGCACCGGAACCTAAATCCGGCGCGTCTGCCAATTCCGCCACGTCCGCTTGAATCATCCTGGTGACCCGTCGGGGATTCGAACCCCGGACACCTTGATTAAAAGTCAAGTGCTCTACCGACTGAGCTAACGGGTCATGGCTGGGGTGGCGCGATTTGAACGCACGAATGACGGAGTCAAAGTCCGTTGCCTTACCGCTTGGCTACACCCCATAGTTGCTTTTGAGCCGGGTCATACGGCCCGGCTCACGAGCAATGGGGTGGATAGTGGGACTTGAACCCACGACCTCCAGAGCCACAATCTGGCATTCTAGCCAACTGAACTATATCCACCACGTACGCTCTCGCAAGGATTCGCATCCCCGAGCGTTTTCCCCGGGGATGCGCATTGGCGCGCCTGCAGGGATTCGAACCCGGGACCTACGGCTTAGAAGGCCGTTGCTCTATCCTGCTGAGCTACAGACGCATCGCAGTTCCGAATTCATATTCTAACAGACGAATCCGATTCTGTCAATGTTTTTTTGATTATTTACCGCAGCACTTTTTGTACTTTTTGCCGCTGCCGCAGGGACACGGATCGTTTCTGCCGACCGTAGGCGGCGCGACAAAAACCTTTTCCGCGCGATACTGCTTGGTAAGCTCGCGACGCTGCTCCTCGGTGCGCACGAGGTCCCATTCCGGAAGGTTAAAAAGCCAATCCGCCTTTGCGTTATGCATGTTGATGTAGAGACGGTCGAAATCAAATTCCAGCGTGATCTCGCTCTCCTCCGTCAGAGATTCGAGGTCTTTTTCCCCGTCCGCAAAGCTCGTGTTCGCACCGTCCAGAAATCCCGTGAACGTGACCGGGTCCATATTAAACTCAGCGGCGAGGTCCGCAAGCTTTCCTTTGAAGACGGTCTCGTGGTTTGCCAGGATCTTTTTGTAGTTCTGTTTTTCGGCTTCAAAGTACGTTCCCCAGAACGCGTTATATGCTTCGCGCGTTTGCTGCGACTGAGCGACCTGCTGCCATGTTGCGTATAAACTCATAATCATTCCCCTTTCAAAAACGAATCCAATTGTAACAGATAGGTATCATTTAGGCAAGCGTTTTTTTCGACTGTTTCAAGGATATTTCGATTCCACAGGATCAGTGCATCCTCTCCCGTGTCCGAATAGTAGCGTTTGCGCCGCCCCTGCTGCAGAAAGTCCATTTCGTCGTACATGCGCTGCGCGACAGCGTTCGTTTCTCGCACTTCCAGCGTCATCATTTCCGCGCCGAAAGCAGCGCCGACGCGCATCGCCGCGTGCAGGAGCTGCTTCCCGTATCCACTGCCGCGATATGCGGGCGTGATCGCGATGTTCGCGATATGCGCTTCCTCGAACAGTACCCACATGCCGCAGTAGCCGATGATCTCCCCGTCCTTTTCAAAAACGATGTAGTGCGCGACGTCGTTTTTCAGTTCGCCCATCAGCGATCGATAGGACCACGGCGTGCGAAACGACAGCACCTCGATCTCATAGACCGACTTCACGTCGGCTTTTCGCATGGCTCGTGCGGCGGTCATTTGTTCCACATCCGTTCTGCCTGCGAAAGCTTTAAGTAAAGAGGCGCGATCTCTTTTTCCCCCATTCTTTCGGTCGCGATCCGCGCGACTGCTGATGCAGAGGGCAGGTTCGGATCGTTTGTCGCCGTCCCGACCATCCGGCAGTCCTCCGGCAGATTTGCCGTAAAATCGGCAATCACGCACGCGCACGGTGCGATCAGCACTTCACCGTTCCGATAGACCGCGCCGTAACCGTTATCGTTTCGCGCGTCGATCAACGCGCAGACGGTCTGCCCGCGATACGGATATGCAAGCGCTTCGAGCGCATCGACCGCAACGACCGGTTTCTGATGCGCCGCGCCGAGCGCGTTTGCCATACATACGCCGATGCGAACACCTGTAAACGAGCCGGGACCGACATCCGCCGCAAACGCATCCATATCAGCTGTCGACAGATTATATGCGGCAAGAAGGGCTTCCGCAGCAGGCAGGACCGATTCGGCATGCCGTTTGTCCGTGTCGATCACGGTTTCGAATACTTCGCCGTCCAGATACAGCGCAACGGATGCGACAGCGTCTGTCGTTTCAAATGCAAGGATCTTCATGAAAAACCTCCTCGTATTCCGTTCCGTGCGGTTCGATCGTAACCGTTCGTTCCATCATCCCGGAGCCCTCGATCGTAACGTCCAGTCGATCTTTCGGAAGCGCATCCGCAACAAGGTTTGCCCACTCCATCAGGAGCAGTGCATCCTCACGCAGATAATCAGAAAAGCCGATCGCATAGAGTTCATCCGCATCGGACAGCCGGTACGCGTCGAAATGATACAGCTTCGGCTCGGTCGGATACTCGCATACGATCGTGAATGTTGGGCTGGATACATGATCCACGCCGAACGCCCGCGCAACGCCGCGTGCGAATACGGTCTTGCCCGCACCGAGATCGCCGTACAGCGCGATAAAACCGCGACGATCGCAAAGCATTGCAATGCGTTCCCCGAGCGCAAGCATATCGGATTCCGTTTTGACCGTATACCGGATCATCAGAACAGTTTCCTCCCAAGAAGCTCCGCGGCAAAGTCCGCGTAGCAGTCGTTTTCGATCGCCGTCCGCGCGTCTTCCATCAGTCGGAGCGAGAACCGCAGATTGTGCATGGAAACGAGCTGTGCGGCAAGGATCTCGTCCGCTTTGATCAGATGACGGATGTACGCCCTTGTGAAGTTGCGGCAGGCGTAGCAGTCGCACCCTTCTTCGATCGGTGTGAAATCATGTTCGAACGTTTTGTTGCGCAGCATCAGCCTACCGTTCCGCGTCAGTGCAAGACCGTTCCGCGCAGAACGCGTCTGCAGTACGCAGTCGAAGAGATCAACGCCGCGAAGTACGCCTTCCAGCAGGCAGTCGGGGCTTCCGACGCCCATGAGATAGCGCGGTTTATTTTCGGGCATATAGGGACGGATCGTTTCGAGCATGTCGTACATGACCGGCTTCGGTTCGCCGACGGAAAGGCCGCCTATGCCGTAGCCGATGAAGTCCATCGACGCCAGTGTCTTTGCGCTCTCGATACGTAGATCCGGATATACGCTGCCCTGTACGATGCCGAACAGTGCCTGATCGGGACGCGTGTGCGCCTTTTGACAGCGCTCCGCCCAGCGATGCGTGCGATCCATCGCCCGAACCGCGTACGCATGATCCTTGTTCGGATCGGCGCATTCATCGAAGCACATGGCGATATCCGCGCCAAGCGCTTCTTCAATCTCCATGACCTTTTCCGGCGTGAAGAAATGCTTGCCGCCGTCGATATGCGAACGGAACATCACGCCGTCTTCGCGAATGTCGTTGATCCCCGCCAAGCTGAATACCTGAAATCCGCCGGAATCCGTCAGAATCGGCTTGTCCCAATGCATGAATTTATGCAGTCCGCCGGCTTCCCTTACGAGCTCGTGACCGGGGCGCAGATACAGGTGATAGGTATTGCTTAAAATGATCTGCGCTTTGACGTCGTCGAGATCTCGCGGCGTCATGGCCTTGACCGTCGCCTGCGTGCCGACCGGCATATACGCGGGTGTTTCGATCACGCCGTGCGGCGTATAGAACCTGCCGCGGCGTGCGCCGGTGTGCTTGTCTACGTGCAGTAATTCAAAATGAAACGGTTGATCCATAGTCCCCTCTTATTCGATAAACATGGCGTCGCCGAAGGAGAAGAAGCGATATCGCTGCTCCACGGCGTGACGGTATACCTCAAGCATTTCTTCGCGCGTGCAAAGCGCGGAAACGAGCATCAAAAGTGTCGATTCCGGTAAATGGAAGTTCGTAATCAGCGCATCGACCGCCTTGAACCGGTAGCCGGGTGTGATGAAGATGCTCGTTTCGCCGATGCCCGGGTATACGACGCCTGCGTCGTCGGTCACACTTTCGAGCGTGCGCGTCGTCGTTGTACCGACGCAGACGATCCTTCCCCCATTCCTCCGCACGCGATTGATCGTCTCGGCAGCTTCCTCCGTGACCTCATAATGCTCGCTGTGCATATGGTGCTCCTCGACGTTTTCGACCGAGACCGGACGGAACGTACCGAGTCCCACGTGCAGCAAAACGTCGACGATCGGGATCCCCTTTGCGCGGATCTCGGCCAACAGCTCATCCGTAAAGTGCAGACCCGCCGTCGGCGCAGCGGCGGAGCCGAGCGTTTTGCTGTATACTGTCTGATAGCGTTCACGATCGGCAAGTCGTTCCGTGATATACGGCGGAAGCGGCATCTGTCCAGCGCGGTCGAGCACTTCTTCAAAGATCCCGTGATAAAGGAGCCGTATGCGCTTGCCGCCCTCCAGCGGAAGATCGCCGATCACTTCGACGGAAAGCTCGTCGTTGACGCGGTAAATAAGTCCCTGCTTTGCGCGCTTGGCGGGCTTACAAAGGCATTCCCAGTCGTCGCCTTCGATGCGGCGCAGCAGCAAAAACTCCATGGAGCCGCCCGTTTCCTCCCGCACGCCGATGATGCGGGCGGGAATCACGCGCGTGTTGTTGCGTACGAGCACGTCGGTCGGGCGGAGCTTATCGAGAATGTCGGTGAACACGCCGTCCTCGATCGTATGCGTATCCCGATGGTATGTCAAAAGCCTCGACGCGCTGCGCACGGCGGTCGGCGTCTGCGCGATCAGCTCTTTCGGAAGATCATAGTAAAAGTCGCTTGTTTTCAAGTCCTTGCCTCTACATACAAATTCAATCATATTATACATAGCCGTCGTGCGGAAATCAAGGAGAATCTCCGAAGTCGGGAAAAAGGCATTGACATTCCGTATTTGATTTGTTATAATGCGCAATGCGCGAGGAGATGTGTCCGAGTGGCTTAAGGAGGCGGTCTTGAAAACCGTTGACGTGAAAGCGTCCGTGGGTTCAAATCCTACCATCTCCGCCATTTTCTCGATTATAGCACGCGGAAATACCCAAGTGGCTATAAGGGGCTCCCCTGCTAAGGGAGTAGACGGTGAGAAGCCGTGCGTGGGTTCAAATCCCACTTTCCGCGCCACGTCGCCGTGAACGATCTCCGTTCGCGGCGGCGCTTTTCTTTGCAAAAAGGAACGGATCATTAAGATGTTCGGGCATCACAGTCAAACCGCAAAACTGTTGACAGAAGGCAAGCCCTCCAAGGTGCTTGTCTCTTTTGCGATGCCGATCTTTTTGAGCCAGCTGTTTCAGCAGCTCTATAACACGGCAGATTCCTTCATCGTCGGCAACTATCTCGGTAAGGAAGCGTTGGCGGCGGTCAACTCCTCCGGTTCGCTCATTTACCTTCTTATCAGCTTCTTCGTCGGCGCTTCGATGGGCGCAGGCGTCGTGATCTCGCGGTATTTCGGCGCGGGTGATTATGAACGCGTATCCAAAGCGGTCCATACAAACGCTGTCTTTTCGCTGATCTGCGGCGTCGTCCTTTCCGTGTTCGGCGTGACCATGACGCCGCATATCCTGCATTGGATGGGCGTACCGGACGACGTTCTGCCGAATTCTGTACAGTATCTTCGGTACTATTTCTTCGGCTGTGTTCCTGTCGTTATGTATAACTCCATGAAGGGCGTGATGAACGCTGTCGGCGACAGCAAGCGTCCGCTTTACTACCTGATCGTCTCCTCCGTTCTGAACGTGATCCTCGACTGGTTCTTCGTCGGCGTGCTGCATCTCGGCGTCGCGTGGGCAGCGATCGCGACGGTCATTTCGCAGACGGTTTCCGCGATCCTCTGTCTCTGGCAGCTGACCCGCAAGGGTACGGTCTACTGTCTCACATGGAAGAAGCTGCGCATGGACGCGCAAAGCTTGAAGGAGATCGTAAAATACGGTCTCCCGACCGGTGTACAAAACTCCGTGATCGGGTTTGCAAACGTGCTCGTGCAGACGAACATCAACAGCTTCGGCTCGCTCGCCATGGCTGCGTGCGGCGCGTATTCAAGAATCGAGGGATTCGTTTTCCTGCCGATCATGAGCATGTCGATGGCGCTGACCAGCTATATCGGGCAGAACCTCGGTGCGAAGGAATATGAACGTGCAAAACAGGGTGCGCGGTTCGGGATCCTGACATCCGTTGTTCTTGCGGAAATCATCGGCGTCATTCTTTTCTTCTTCGGAGGGGTCTTCATCTCTGCATTTATCAAAGATGCCGACCCGGAAGCGGTGACCGAGATCATTGCCATCGGCGCAAGACAATGCCGTGTTGAATCGCTGTTCTTCTTCCTTCTTGCATTCTCGCATGCAGTCGCAGGCATCTGCCGCGGCGCGGGCAAAGCGATCGTTCCGATGCTCATCATGCTGCTCGTGTGGTGCGTGATACGCATCATCTATATCACGGTCGCCATGTCGATCCTGCACGAGATCATCCTGCTCTTTGCGGCGTACCCGCTGACGTGGTTTATCAGCTCCGTCATTTACTTTATCTACTATAAAAAATCCAACTGGATCCACGGATTCGAATCATAAGAAAAGCAGCCGGAATGGCTGCTTTTGTTTCATCTCTTGATCATAAGCCGAAGATATCGGAATAGAGTTTGCCGAATGTGATCGGGATCTCCTCGTCATAACAGCGGACCAGATCGGACTTCTGCATCGTAAACGTCACGCTGCTGCCGTTCCATGTGACCGTCACATCGAATGTTTCCGGAAGCAAACGGTATGCCGTGCCGTAGAGCAGGAACCCGACGCGTTTGCCGCCGTTTTCCGTACCGCCGTCGAACTTGTCCTGCTTGTCATAATCGTACGTCATGCCTTCGTAAGCGACCCCGTTCACCGTGACGACCGGCTGACGATCCTTGCCGTCAAACGGATCCTTTACCGGCTCGTCCGTTTCGAGGATCAGACCGAACATACCGCTCACGGCAAGATCGTGGTTCATATAAACCAGTTCCTTCACCGTAAAGGTATCCGCCTTCACATCCGGCTTTGCGATAAACATGGCATCATAGTCTCCGTTCTCAGCGGACAGCGCTTCGCTCTCCTGCCGCCATGCGAGGTATTCTGCTTCATCCTTCGGTACCGTTGCCTTGCCGGTCGCCCATTCGACACGGAAGACTGCGCCGAAGATCGAAACGAGCGATTCTTTGGGAAGCGCATCCGGATACGGCAGATAGCAGCGGAACAATTGCGTAAAGTCGTACTCTCCTCTGTTTTCCGCACTAATGAATTCGAACCGCGGTGAGAGCATGCCGTCGACCACGGTGTGGGCGCCATCCAGATCATATTTGCCATAGGGCGCGGGTTCCCGCGTTTCATGTGTCTTAAAATACTCCGGAATATTATCCACTGTATAATACAGCCAATGTCCCTTCACGATAATATCCGTAACGCGATACCCACGCGCTTCCGCGCCGACAAGTATGGTATCCGTCGGGACATCGTTCAGAAGCGCTGCGTAGTTATCGAGCATATCGAGCGTATCCTGTCTGAGCGCTTCAAATTGTTCCGCTGTTAGCGTATACGTCAACGTAAAGGGCTCGCCGTTGATCTCCGACGTGATCGTGAAAGTTGTATCTGCATGAATCGGATTACGCGGCATACGGAAGAACAGATCCTGCATATCGGAATAGGTTCCGTTTTTCTTCTTCTCGAGTTCAAACGCCTGCTGCCAATACTCTTCGTCCCCGTTGTCCGTAGCTATTTCTTTGCCGTTCACCGTTAGAGTAAACTGCGAGAAGCTGTACGTGACGTCTGCATCCGCTTCGATGGTGATCGCGGCAATCAGCGAGCTCTTTTCCCCTGCGGGATTGTACTGCATGTTATCCAGAGTGACGGTAAACGCGCCTGCTTTGGCGGATACATCGGAAATCTTCAGATAATCCGGCTGCCAGCTGCCGCTCTCATCGGTCATACCGACGTCGTAGCCCACCGGAACGTAGTATTCCGCTTCCGTCGGATCGGACGGGATCTCGGCGTCCGGTGCGACCGTCCCGTAAACAATGCCTGTATAGTTTTCGAGCTGACCTAGGCCACCGTCGCGAACCTGCTGCATGCGGGAAATGCCGATTGCAAATGCGGTCCCAGCAATCAAAAGGACTGCCGCTGCAACAAGTGCGATCACAAGGCGTTTCGGAAAACGTACCTTGATTTCCTTGTTTTTGGAAATCCGCGCAATGCGGGCGTTGATCCGTTTTTCAAGGGATTCGCTGTCTAAAAGCGCACATTCGAGCGCGGCGTGATAATACTGTCTGTCATTCATGTTTGTTTCCTCCGATCGAGTATGATTCATCCATCCGTTGTTTCAAACAGTTTCTTGCGCGCAGCAGGCGGCTTTTCACCGCTTCCTTGCCGACGTCAAGCTGCTTTGCGATCTCTGATACCGACATCTCGTAGCCGTAATACAGCACGAACGTACGGTACATCTCCTTCGGCAAAAGCTTTGCCTGCTTTAAGATCTCTTCGGCAAGCGCGCGATCCATCACAACGTCTTCAAACGGTTCCTCCGGTATTCTGTCTTCCCGGATCTCATCGACAAAACGCAGCCGTCGGCGTTCCCTTTCGCGATAGTTTTGGATGATCTCACGCTTCAGCATCTTGATCAGGAATGCCTCCGGAGAAAGGATGTCGATATGCCCGTACTGCGTGATCCGCCGGTAAAAATCGATGTACACGTTCTGCAGCGCATCCTCTGCGTCGGTCGGGTCGTCCAGATGCACGATCGCATATTTGAGCAGCGACCGATGCGTCTGTTCGTACACCTTTTCAAAATAACTCATGTTCATATCCGTTTTTCTCTTTCTGTAAGCACTTACACCCTTGTAGAGCGATCAAGCGTGCGATCGGTTGCAAAAAAGAACACGATTTTCATCGTGTTCTTTCAGTATAACGAGTTGTCTCGCCGGTTTCAACCTTGCATAGGGCGAATCAACATATCAATTATTATTCGGGATCGGGATCTCAAACGTTGCGAGCGGCTCGGACGCATACGCAGCGAACTCCCAACCGCCTTGTTTTCCGAAATCCCAGGACCAGTCGTTGCGCGGTTTTTCGCCATTTGCCGCAACGATCCGATGCGCCAGAAGATCCAGCGTGAGAGACGTGACGGAATCATAATCCGACGGATAAACCGGAAGCAGTACATAGATCGCGTCGCTTGCACTGTAATTCATATGTTCCGGCGTATGCGGTTCTTCACCGTTGATGCGGTACGGAATATCCGGTCCGTCTCCGCCGCTTCTTCTGATTGCGGAAAGAAGTACATTCCTCTCATAGTGCGTCCATGTGTCCGGTGCTTCCTTGACCGACAGTGTCACATAGATACCGACCGGACGGTACTCGATTTTCGCGTCCAATACGACGCCGTCGACGTTCAACGGTTTGTTTTGGATCACGCAATTCGGGATGGCTTCCGTATCAGGATCATAATGTGTCCATTCATCCATCGAAACGATATATTCTCCGGACAGCGGGATCGAAACATGCGCGTCTTCAGCCACCGTACGCCCCGCCGCCGCATCGAATGTGAACGTGAAGTCGATGACCGCGATTGCTGCGTTTTCCGGCTGCATGTCGTTTACAAGCGCATCCGCAACGTACAGCCGCTGCGTCATGGTAACGATTCCTTTTACCGGGAAGGATCCGTCCGTGATCTGTCCTTCAGCGACGATCTTCACGGAATGATCGGTGAAGCTGTTGCCCCAGTTTTCACCGTACAGCTCCATCGTGTGTGCCATGCTGTCACCGTTTACGGTATAGGTGGCTTCTTCGCTCGCGATCCAAAGTTGCTGCTCGGTATCGGTGTCATAATAGAACACCTCGGGATGGCTCGTTTCCACATATGTCGTCACATACAGGGCTTTTCCGTCATAGAGAACGTCGCCGATCGAGGGCTTCAGCTCACGCACCCACGCCCAGTCCTCCTCATTATACGCAGGCCGCCCCATCTGTTCTCTCCATCCGGCGATCTTCCCGTCGACGTCGATCTCCGGCATCATGCGGAGCTCGTAGGAAACGTCCGTCGGCATTGCCGCGGTGATTGCCTGTTCGACATCCGGGATCACATCGTCGCTTGCCTGCCGCTCGTTTGGATCCTTCTGAATGTATCTGCCCGGTACATAACCCTCGCGCGCAAAGATCGACGTTGCCGCTGCCGCAGACCCTACGATCAGCAGCGACGCCGCAACGACGATCGCGATCACAGCGCGGCGGGAAAGATGCAGTTGCTTGCGCTCGACAGAGGGTGCAAAGCCCGTCTTTGCGTCGATACGATCCTTTGCTTCCGTTTTGTTCATCAGCGTTTGTTTCAGTACGCTGCGATAGAATTCTTTCTCTTTCATGTCAATGTTCTCCGTTTCCTGTTTGTCGGTTCTTCTGCGATTTCGCTTCCAGCTTTGCTCTCAGCGCGTTTCTTGCGCGGTACAGGCGCGTCTTTACGGTTTCCTTCGTGACACCGAGCTTCTCCGCGATCTCGGGGATCGTCAGCTCGAAGCCGTAGAACAGAACGAACGTGCGATACGTCTCCTGCGGCAGCGCTTTTGCCTCGTGGAAGATCTCCTCCGCAAGCGCGCGGTCGACGACGGCGTCCTCGAACACCTCGTCGTCCGAAATGCGATCCTCCTCCGCGTCGCTTATAAGGCGGATCCGCTGCTGTTCGCGCTCGGTATAGTTACGGATGATCTCGCGCTTCAGCATCTTTTTCAGGAATCCCTCCGGGGAGAGGATATCGAAGTGCCCGTACCGTTTGATACGTCGGTAGAACTGCACGTACACGTTCTGCACCGCGTCCTCCGCGTCCGTGGGATCGCTCAGGTGCACGATCGCATATTTCAGCAGATTGTCATAGGTCGCTTCATAAACCCGATCGAAATAAGCTTGTTTCATCTTCTTCTCTTTCTGTAATTACTTACACCCATAAAGAGCGACAAACCCGACAAAAGGTTACAAAAAGAACACGACGGATATCGTGTTCTTTCAGTATACTGTTTTCGCTGATGGATTTCAATCATGCCGGCAGTTACAGACCGAACACAACACCGTAATCGTCGTGGAACACCTGTGCCGGATCGTCGCCGTCATACATGCGGACAAGGTCCGATTTCTGCATCGTAAACGTCGTGCTGCTTCCGTTCCAGGAGACGGTGAACTCGAACGAATCGGGCAGTATGCGATATGCCGGACCGTAGAGAACAAAACCCACGCGCCTGCCGCCGTCTTCCGTGCCGCCTTCAAACCGGTCGGTCACGCCGTATTCGATGTTCATACCGGATAGTTTTATACCGTTGACTGTCACGATCGGCTGACGGTCCTGCCCGTAAAACGGCTTCTTTACTGCAATTTCCGTCTCCAGAACAAGGCCGATCATACCCTTAAGCCCCGTTCGATTCATATAGACGACGTCGCTGACCTTAAAGGTTTCCGCCTTGATCCCGGGCTTTGCAACGAAGTTGGAATCATAGTCGCCGTAATACTGTGAGATTGCTTCGTTTTCCTGACGCCACGCGAGAAGCTCCGCCTCGTCTTTCGGCAGCGTCACTTTACCGGTTGCCCATTCGATCCGGAAAATCGCACCGAATACAGACACCAGAGACTGCTCGGGAATGGCTTCTCCATAAGGCAGGCAGACGCGCTCCATCGCCGTATAATCGTGTATACCGTCACCGGTACGCTTGCTGCTGATGTATTCGTCCGGACAGAGCATGCCATCAATCACCGTGTAAAATCCGCCTGCATCAAGTGATCCGTACGGAAGAGGATCACGTCCGTTTTCGTGTACCGCCCAGTATTCCGGGATCGGCTCATACGTATAGTACAGCCAATGATCCCTGACTGCGATATCGATGATTCTTGTTCCGTTGCTTTCCGCGCCGACCGGGATCGTTTCGTCCGGTATGTCGTTGAGCATTGTGGCGTATTGATCGATCTCGTACAGAAGCGTCTGCCTAAGTCCTTCACAAGCTTCCTCCGTCAGCGTATAGGTCAGCGAAAACGGTTCTCCATTCAAAGAGGAGGTCAGCGTAAAGGTCGCGCCCGGTCGGAATGGATTGATACGTTCCGTATGGAAGTCAATGCTGATCGCGTAGATTTCCCCGCTTATCGCCGTTCCACACTCGGTACCGTCGGGTATGCCGGTGATCGGCTCGGCATCGTCAATCGAAAGTTGGAACGGTGCAAAGCGGTACGGCGCGTCTTCATCGGACTCGACGAACAGCTCGATGCAGATCGGATTTGCATCATTCAAATAATACGATATGCTGTCCATTCGGACGGTAAGCGATTCGATCTTAACAGATGTATTCAGCTCTGACAGACGCATCGGCTGCCAATTTCCGTTTTCGTCGTGCATGCCGACAGCAATCGGAATACTGCCGCTGCTTTCGGTCGTATTGTCGGGAGCGACCGCATCCGGGTCAGCCGTTTCGTTCACATAATCGGTCATCTCGTCCAACTTCTCAAGACCGACGTTTTTCACTTCGGAAATGCCGGAGATGCCGACTGCCACCGCCGTGCCGACGGTCAGCAGCGTGATCAGCGCGGCGATCAGAATGATAAGCTGTTTTTTTGTAAATCTGCCGATCGAAACGGTGCGGGTGTTCTCCACGGGCAGCGCTGCAAGCGCATCCTCCATCCGCAAGCGGTAGCTTTCGGGTACCGGCGGCAGAAGCGATTCAAATCTGTTTGTTTTCTGTTTATTCTGCATGGGATACCTCCTGATCCATGAGGTCCTGCCGCATCGCCTTTCTTGCGCGGGAAAGACGGCTTTTGACCGTGCCTTCCGGTTCATTCAGGAATGCGGCAATTTCCGGTATGCTGTAGCCCTCGAAATAGTACAGCGTGATACAAAGTCGGCTTTCGGGCGAAAGCCGGGAAAATGCGGCTTTGAGATCGAGCGCGTCGAACGGTTCTTTGCCCTCCTCCGGCAGAACGTCGAACGGAATGACGCGCTTTTTATCGCGCAGGATCGTGTAACATTCGTTTTTGAGGATCTTAAAGAGCCACGGAGAGAATTTGGAGCGATCCTTCAGCTTGTCCAGCGAGACGTATGCCTGCTCCACCGCCGCCTGTGCGGCGTCCTGTGCGTCGGCGTCGTTTTCAAGCAGCGTATACGCGATCCGGTACAGCGAATCTAATAGCGGACGTACCTGCTGCGTAAACCAGCGCTTGTCCTTCAATGTGTGCATGATTCATCTCCTTTTGTTCCCTGCCGCCGGCAGCGGGAACCGTTGTTCGATCGTACACCTTATAGACGCACGGGACACGCAAAAGGTTGCATGGAATATGAAAAAGAACACGAAAACCCGTGTTCTTTCAGTATAACGGATCGGATCCTGTTTATCAACCCGCCGGTTTGCAGAGACCGTTGTTGTCGACGGAGCGCTCGCCCTCGGGCAGAAGCTCGGAGATCGTCACGAAGCGGTAGCCCTCGCTCTGCGCTTTTTCGATCAGCTGCGGAAGGTACGTTTCGATCCCGTAACCGTTGTTGTGCGAGAGAATGATGCTGCCCGGTGCGAGCTTCGGCAGCACGGCGTTCAGGATCGTTTCGGGCGTGCGTCCCTCCTTCCAGTCCACCGTGTCGATGTTCCATTGCACGATCTCATGTCCCGTATCGCGCACAGTCGAAACGACGGTATCGTTGTACTCGCCGAACGGCGCGCGGAACAGTTTCGTGCACGATCCGGTCAGACGTTCGATCTCGTCGTCAAGGGCATAGATCTCTTTTTTGATTTCTTCGGCGGACATGCGGTTCATATGCGGATGCGTCAGCGAATGGTTCCCGATCTCGTGACCGCGCACAGCGATCTCCTTTACCATATCGGGATACGCCTTTACCCACACGCCGCAAAGGAAGAACGTTGCCTTAATCCCGTATTTGTCGAGCGTGTCCAGAATGAACGGCGTCTTATCCGCGCTCCACGCCGCATCGATCGTCAAAGCGATCACTTTATCGTCCCGCGAGACGCGGTACACCGGCACCTGCCGTGACATGACCGGGATGGCGTTCAGCTCATAGGCGTCGATTGACGCCATGGTAGGCGCGGTCGGCTCCGACGAGGCGTCCTGCGTGGAAAAATACATGACGAGCCCGAGTCCCAAAAGAATGAGACAGGCAAGGATCCCGATCCACATGCGTTTACTGATGATGATGACTTTCATGTTCATATCCTCCGCTGTTGAACTGTACGCGCAAACGCGGATGATTATGACGCGAAGAAAAAGCCGGGATGTTCCCGGCAGGTTCATTCGGTTCAGTATGCCAATCGACAGAAGCCGTTTTTCAGCGGAAGCGAAAACGCGTTGTTGAAAACGAGATACTGCATGCTGTAAATGCGTTCGCCGGGCAAGCCGCAGTCGACGGGTACGATCGCTTTGATCTCCTTCCCCGTCCGTTTTGCCGCTTCATCCAATAAAAACGCGTAAGCCGATGTGTTCAATGCCATCAGCTCATATACGAACCCGTCTTCACAGTAAATGATATAACCGACCGGCTGATGATCTGCAAACGCAATCATGACCTTGGCATTGTCAATGGCATAATCCCCAAACACGAGATCCAACTCTTCCGCATCCCGCAGTTCCATGCCGTCGTGTGTCTGCTGCAACGCATGATACACGGAAAGCATCGCTTCCGTATCATACCGCTCCGATAGATCAAAAGGTTCATGCGCACGCGTTTCGTCGGAATGAACGATCAAGGCGTCGGCGCCGTTTTGGAAGCCGAGCGACGCGTAAAGAGATTTCGCAACCGGATGCAGATAACAGCAGGAAAAACCGCTGTTCTCTGCGTGATCGATCAGCAGCGTCATCAATTTGTGCATCAGCCCTTGTTTCCGATATACCGGTAAAGTGGAAACGCCTGCGACAAGCAGCGCGAGATACGGTTTGCCGTCGATCATGATTTCGGTCGGGCGTCCATGCGTCATTGCAGCCAGCGTATCGCCGTCAAACGCACCGAAAGCATGTTCCGGGCAAAACCGCTTTTCAAAATAGTATGAAGCAAAGGCGGGCGATTCTTCGAAGATATCGCGCCACATTGCTTCCGCCTGCGGGCGGTCTTTTTCGTTCATTCTGCGAAGGATCACAGCTGCCGCCTCCCCGCCGCGCGGGCATAGACGCTCATTACGATGCCGACGCAGGCGAACGACGCAAGGATGTTGGAGCCGCCGTAGCTGATGAACGGAAGCGGAATGCCGGTGACCGGCATCGCGCCGAGGTTCATGGCGACGTTTTCAAAGATGTGCGCGGCAAGCATGACGGTGCAGCCGACGACGAGACAGCGTCCGAACGTGTCGCGCGCCGTGAGCGCGGTATGCAGCCAATGAAACAACAGCAGGAAGAAAGCGACGATCAACAGCATCGCGCCGAAAAAGCCGACGCCCTCGCCAATGCCGGAAAAGATAAAGTCCGAATGACGGATCGGGACGTAGCCGGTCTGCGTCAACGTTCCTTTGGTAAAATAGCCCTTGCCCCAGAAGCCGCCGCTGCCGATGAGCTGCTTTGCGTGGAGCACGTTCATACCGGAGCCCTCCGGATTGCGCGACGGATCCAGAAAGACGCGGATGCGCTCCTTCTGGATCTCCGTCAGCGTGAACATCCAGCTCAAGATACCGCCCGCACCCATGGCGAGCAATCCGCCGAGCACATAATACCAGCGGACACGCACGCAGAACAGGATCCCGCCGAAGATGATCAGGATGACCATCGCCGTGCCGAAGTCGTTCTGCAGGATGACAAGCAGAAACGGGATAAAGAAATACAGGAACAGACGGATGAAATCGGCAAATCGCGTGATCGGACCTCTGCGGTCATAAATTTCTGCCGCTGCTTTGGACAGTACGACGATCAAAACGACTTTGGTGATCTCGGACGGCTGAAACGCGCGCGTGCCGACCTCATACCAGCCCAAAGCGCCACGCGTGTTCTTGCCCGCGACGACAAGCAGAAAAAGCAGGATCAGGCAGATGATATAGGCGACCTTGGTAAACGGCTTGTACTTTTCGTAATCGAAGATTGCAAGCGGCACGAGGAAAACAAGTGAGATCAGTATATTGCCGATCTGCCGGGTAAAGAACTCGAAGTTCAGACGTTCGTAGAACGCGGCAAGCGTGGTCTCCGTCCCGTCGAACGGGTCGGAAAGCACGTTCAGAAGCGTTACAAGGCCGAACAGAACCAAGGCCGCTACCATTACGATCGTAAAGACATCGACCCGATAGGGAACCTTGGTTCCGACGGTCCTTTTTTTCATTTCACGATATACGCGTCAAGCTTTGCGGGCGCGGCGTCAAGCTCTGCCTTCTTCTCTGCAAAGCCGGGCTTACCCAGAAGCGCATAGGTCGCTTTCTTGCCTTCCTCCACGCCGGGCTGATCGAATGCGTTGAGCGCAAGCAGTTCGCCCGCGAACGCGGTCTGGATCTCGAACATATAGAGAAGCTCGCCGATCGTGAACGCGTTGACCTCCGGCAGACGGATCGCGTAATTCATGTGACCGCTCTTCATGACGGCATATTCGGTCGCCGCTTCCTCCGCCGCGATCAGCTCGTTCTGTGTGTGCCCGCACAGGAACGAAACGTCGGGGATATCGAGATAGCCGTCCGGGATCGGCATGGTCTTTCTGTACTTATCGACCGACAGGAACGTCACGACCTTGTCGAACGGGCCTTCGGTGTAGAGCTGTACCTGCGAATGCTGATCGGTAACGCCGAGGGACTTCACCGGTGTCTGTCCGGCATGGATCTCCGTCCCGTCGTTTCCGACGCGCTTGCCGAGCGATTCCGCCCAAAGCTGTGCATACCAGTCGGAGATATACTTCAGCGAGTCCGCATACGGCATCAGCACATGGATGTTCGCGCCGCGCTTCATCGCCGCGACCTGCAACGCCGCCATCAAGTACGCAGGATTCTCAAATGTGTTGTCGTTCTGCGTGATCTCATCCATATATGCCGCGCCTGCAAGGAGCATCCGAATATCGATGCCGCAGACCGCCGCCGCAAGAAGGCCGACCGGGCAAAGCTCGGAGAACCGTCCGCCGACGCCATCCGGTACATAGAACGTCGTGAGATTTTCACGCTTTGCGATCTTGATCAGATTGCCTTTGACGTGATCCGTCGTCGCGATCAGATGCGTGGAAATGTCCTCGCCGAGCGTCTTGTGCAGGATGTCCGTAACGATCAGAAGCTGCGACATTGTCTCCGAAGTGCTGCCGGATTTGGTGATGACGTTGAAGCAAGTCTTGTTTACGTCAATGACGTCCAGAAGCGCGTTCATGCGCTCCGGATCGACGTTGTCCTCGACGAACAGACGCGGACCGTTGCGCTTCTCTTTGGGAAGATCGTTGTAATGCAGATGCGAAAGCGCCTGCTGTACGGCGATCGGGCCCAGTGCGCTGCCGCCGATGCCGAGCACGACGAAGTTGTCGAACCGTTCGCGCACGTCCTTTGCGACCGCTTCGATCTCGGCCACGATCTCGTCCTGATTGTGCGGAAGCTCGCGCCATTTCATTTCTCCGCGCTTTTCGTGCATTGCCTTTGCCGCCGCTTCGAGCGGAAGCGCCTTGAGCTCGTCCACGGTCAGTCCGCGCACGCCGAGCGTCTCCTGCATCATGTTGTTGTAGTCGACTCTGATCCGCATTGCTTCGCGGTCAATGGTTCTGTTTTCCATATGCATACCTCCTATGAATTGATGATATGATCTAACGCAAAATATGCGTCTTTCAACTCCGTCTTATCCCGGAACATGTCGCTGTACGCCTCCAGAAGGACTGTTCCGGAAAATCCCTTTTTGAGAAGCGTGTCGATGAGCCGCTTGAAATCATACCCGCCGTGCGGCGGCAGGCAGTAACGCGGTCGATCACCCGTTAGGTCGCAGTCGCAGGCGTGCACCGCAAGGATATGCTCTCCGAACGCCTCGACGAACTGCACGGGATCGATCCCCGCGCGGATCGACTGCTTGATATCCAGCGTATGATAGAGCGGGCGTTTGATCAACGATCGAATCTCAAGCCCGACTTCCGGCGTCGGCATAATGCTGTAACTGACGTTTTCAAGCGTCAGGTGCAAGCCATGATCCTCCGCCATGTCAGAAAGCGTATCGAAGATCGGCGCAAGGCGCGTTAGCTGCAGGTTCTTTGCAACGCCGTTCAAAACGACCGGTCCGTGCATCACGTAATGGTCCGCCTGCAGCCGCTCCCCTGCACGTAAAACGAGCTCGTACGCCTTCATGGCATCTGCACGCTGCCGCGGATGCGGCGTGAACAGCAGCGGCTCGTATTGTAAGCTCATCGGATGCACGCCTACCACTCGAATACCAGCGTCCTCCGTTTCCCGCGCGAGGCGATCGACGAACGCCGGATCGTATTCGCAATAGCTGTTCAGATAATACTCTGCATTCCGTACGCCCCATTGTCGAAACAGCGCGGGTGCGTCCTCGAGCATCAGCGTATCAAAAAAGCTTGCGGTTGAAATCCCTGTCGCGACCATCTTTGCCTCCATATCGATTGTACCATTTTTTTGTCAAGATAGAAAGAGAAAAATTCGTTTTGAGAACAAAAATATTTTTGGATCGACGCGGATTATCTGTTTACAAATTCGGGCAAATCAATTATGATATATAAGAAGAATTATGCGGATGTTAGCCGCAAACGATTATTCAGAAAAGGAGATTTTCACATGATCGATCTTACAATGCATCGAGACAACCTCGCACGCTCGATCGAGCGCGCGCGTGAAAAGAACATCATTATCCCGACCTTTGCGCAAATGGAGGATCCGACAAAGATCCCCGAAAAGATCCAGGATAAGCTTGTCGACGTCGGCCTTTGGGACGTGAACCCGCTGAACCTGTTCCGCATCACGTGGAAAAACAATCCCGTGGAAAAAGGCGGCGACGGCAAATTCGGCGGCGTCAACTATATCGAACTGCCTTCCTCGCTCACCGGCGTCAAGGCGCGCATCGTGCTGCTGACCGGCAAGTGGTTCCCGACCGGCTGCCACAAGGTCGGCGCGTCGTTCGGCTGCCTCGTTCCGCGTCTCGTGACCGGGCAGTTTGACCCGACGTATCATCACGCCGTTTGGCCGTCCACCGGCAACTACTGCCGCGGCGGTGCGTTCAACTCAAAGCTTTTGGCGTGTGACTCCGTGGCGATCCTGCCTGCGGAAATGTCCAAAGAGCGCTTTGAATGGCTCTCGAAGATCGCCGGTCAGGTCATTGCGACGCCGGGCTGCGAGTCCAACGTCAAGGAGATTTTCGACAAGACCTGGGAGCTCAGAAAAGATCCGTCGATGATGATCTTCAACCAGTTCGAAGAAATGGGCAATCCGCTTTGGCACTATAACGTCACCGGCAGAGCGATCTACGAGGTCGTGGAAGGAATCTTAGGCGAAGGCGACCGGTTTGCCGGCGCAGCGTTCACCAGCGGTTCGGCAGGCACGATGAGCGCAGGCGATTTCCTGAAGGAAAAATACCCGGATTCCAAGCTCGCGGTCGGCGAAGCGCTGCAGTGCCCGACGCTTTTGAACAACGGCTTCGGCGGGCACCGCATCGAGGGCATCGGCGACAAGCACGTACCTTGGATCCATAATGTCAGGAACACCGATATGGTCATTGCGATCGACGACGAAGACAGCCAGAAGCTCCTCCGGCTCTTCAACGATCCGGTAGGATTGAAATATCTCCACGAGGTCGTCGGCGTACCGCAGGAGACGGTCGAACAGCTGTCGCTTCTCGGTATCTCCGGTATTGCGAATCTGCTCTGCTGCATCAAGATGGCGAAATATTACGAGCTCGACGAGCACGATATCCTCGCGACGGTCGGCACCGACAGCGCTGTCATGTATCAGAGCCGCATCCGTGAACTTGAAGAGGAGAACGGCGCATACACAGAGGCGATGGCAGCCGCAGACTGGGCGGAGCATCTGCACGGCATCCGCACCGACACGATGGAAGAACTCACCTATGAGACCCGCAAGCGTGTCCACAACCTCAAGTATTACACTTGGGTCGAACAGCAGGGCAAGGACGTCAAGGAGCTCAACGCACAGTGGTACGACAAGCACTACTGGACCGATATGCACGCGCAGGTCGACGAGATCGACGAGCTCATCAACGAGTTCAACGAGGCGACCGGGCTGCTGAAAAATCTGTAATCCGTAATCGTTACAAAGAGTCCGTTTTTGCGGGCTCTTTTTCTTTTGGCAATTGACGAAACGCGTAAATCCTTGTAAAATGTTGATATGAGCGATAATTTGCATGCAGGACACCGGGAACGCATCCGGGAAACATATCGGAAGCAGGGCATGAACGGCATGCCGGACCACGTCGTTCTGGAAATGATGCTGACGTACGTCATTCCGCGGCGGGACGTCAACGATCTTGCGCACAAGCTTTTGAACACGTTCGGCTCACTGACCGGCGTACTGGAGGCCGATCCGCTGCGTCTTGCGGACGTGGAAGGCGTCGGTGAAAAGACCGCGCTGTTCCTCCATTCCCTTTACGATCTGCACCATCGGCTGACGCTGGAATCCGTCGGAACGGCTAACGTTGCGACCCGCCTCGAGAATCCGGAAAGCGCATGCCGTTACGCGATTGCGCTCGGCATGAGCGATCGGTATGAAACGCTGCGCATCATCTGCCTCGATGCGAACATGGCGGTCCTGCACACCGAAGTATTGCAGGTCGGCACGCTTTCGCACGTCAGCTTTGAACCGCGCCGCGTGATCGAAACAGCGATGACACACAAAGCGCGCTACCTCATTCTGACGCACAATCATCCATCGGGTATTCTCATCCCTTCCGAAGATGATATCGAGACCGCAAAGATGATCGCAGAGGTCGGTTCGAAGCTTGAGATCGACGTACGGGATCAGCTGATCCTGACCCGAAACGCCGCATACAGTTATCAGTATGATCGCGTATTTCTGTACAGCACGCCTGCCGTCTGCAACGTCATGACGCTGGAAGAATACAACAATACGATCTACGCAAAACACAAAACAGAAGAATTATGATAAAAGGAGTACCCCATGACGTACAAGTGCAATTGCCGCGTGCCGAACGTCGAGAACTGGTCCGTGATCAAGATCTCCGGACGTGATTGGATCGTTCGCTGCTCCGCGTGCAGGCAGGTGTGGCATACTACCGCAGCATATGCCGCCGATCTTCCCGAAAAGCCGATCTCGCCCTATGAATGGCGTCGTCTGATCCACACGCCGGATTACCACAAGGGTGAGGAAACGATCGAAGGCGAAGAAGGCGGCTATCTGGACCCTGCATTTGAAAGCCGGTTTCGGGAAGAAGAGAAATGAAAAAGGAGCTCCTTCGCACCGTCAAATACGTTTTGATCGCCGCTTCCGCGGGTTTGATCGAAATCGGCAGCTTTACCCTGATGAACGAGCTGCTGCATTGGAATTACTGGGTGAGCTATCTCATCGCGCTCATTCTTTCGGTGCTTTGGAACTTTACGATCAACCGTCGCTATACGTTTAAGAGCGCGTCGAACGTGCCGAAGGCAATGCTGCTCGTCTTTGCCTATTACTGCGTCTTTACGCCGCTCTCAACGCTTCTGGAGGACTATCTCACAACGAAGCTCAGTTGGAACGAATATCTTGTCACGGCGATCAACATGATCCTGAATCTTGCGACAGAGTTCCCCTTCCAGCGGTTTGTTGTATTCCGTAAGACGATCGATACCAACGATCTTGCAAAGAAGGATATTGAATCGTCTTTGGATGGTCCGACCGAAAAAGAACCCGAATAAAGCTACAATCAGCACCCGGACCCGGGTGCTGATGTTTTTTCTACGTTGAAAAAAATATTCAATCACCGATATGCGTTTCCCTTATGACAAATAGAGAAGCGATCCCCTCGATGATCATCGAAGCGCCTTTGATACGCAAAAACGCGCCCGACTCCTCGTCATTGATCAGCATCAGAACGGCGAAGATCAAAGCGACCACGCCGAACGCAAACGTGATTTTGAACAAAGGTCCCCGTTCCTTTCTGAGGTTATATGCCTGAATAAAAAGCAATGCGCCGCTGTAGATCAGCGTAATCGACAGCACGGCGTGCATAGCGCCGACAAGATTTGCAGTACGGAAAATGAATTCTATCCCGAGCGCAATGCACATGAGCCCCGCAAAGAGCTGCAGCGTGTGCCTTTCCATATTGTGAAGGACATAGAAAACGGCGAGCGTCACCCCGAGCACGCACAGGATCACGCCGGTGATGATACTGACAATCTTGATGGAGTGCGTCGGAGCAAGCAGCATAATTATCCCGAACATGATCAGCAGGATCCCTTCGAAATAATGACTTGCAAGTATGCTTTTGATCCTTGATTCCATGTTCAGCCTCTGTTATTATTCAAACAGTTGATAGATCCAAATCGCCTCTTTAGGATGATTATAGCATATTCCGTTCGCGGAATCAACGAAAACTCTTCGAAATGTGATGTCAGCAAAACAGCTTTTCAATCGCATAACAATCCGCAGCGAATCATTTCATTCGATCCAAACGATACAACGCATTTTGACACCATTGAAACGCATAACGGAACGCTTTGTCGAAATCATTCTCTGCCGTTAGGTCCGCAAGCGACAGCATTTCGCGGTCTTCCTCCGAAATAACGGCTTTTAATTCACACTTCGTTGCTGCGAATATCCCGCTTTCCAAATAATGCAGATTCTGAATCAGAAAGAACAGTTCTTTCCTGCTGTCTTGAAGCTTTCGGATATTCTTTTCCCGATCGGAATGGATATAGCGATGACACAGCTCGTGATACAGATTCCCGACGCCGAGTTTTACGTAATGGATCTCATCCTGTCGCGTTGCAGAAGGAAGATAATCGGACAGAGACCCGTATAGGTCCTTCGTCGTGTGCTTCAGCTGACATACTTCCAGCGGATTCCATCTTGTCATATCGTCTTTTCCGCAGATAAACCCGCAGGATTTTTCATAGTGTCCGATCTTTTTGAGAACAGCACGATACACGTCCATATCCTCCACGGAAAAACGGTCGAGGATCAGCATGATATCGATATCGCTGTTCTCATTTGCTTCCCCTCTGAGATAACTTCCCTGCAGGCCTACGTACAGCAGCTTATCCGAAAAACATATCTTACATTCCGCAATCAGATCATTAAGATATTGCCTGATATCAACCATATTGCCTCCGATGTATAAAGAAACGTCGCCGCAAACGATTCTACGTTCGCGGCGACGTGGTGCGGGAAACAGGACTTGAACCTGCATGAAATTGCTTTCACACGGACCTGAACCGTGCGCGTCTGCCAATTCCGCCATTCCCGCGTATTATGGTGGATGGGGATGGATTCGAACCATCGAAGTCTGTGACGGCAGATTTACAGTCTGCTCCCTTTGGCCGCTCGGGAACCCATCCACGTAATACCGTATCAAGTTGTCAATGTCGTGTTGGAGCCGGCGATCGGAGTCGAACCAACAACCTACTGATTACAAATCAGTTGCTCTGCCATTGAGCTACGCCGGCAGAAAAAAATGGCGACCCGAAGGGGGCTCGAACCCCTGACCTCCAGCGTGACAGGCTGGCATTCTAACCAACTGAACTACCGGGCCACACTATGGTGGGCCTTCAGGGACTTGAACCCCGGACCAATCGGTTATGAGCCGACCGCTCTGACCAACTGAGCTAAAGGCCCTTGTTTCCTGAAGGAAAAAATGGTGATCCCGAGGAGATTCGAACTCCTGTAGCCGCCGTGAAAGGGCGGTGTCTTAACCACTTGACCACGGGACCACGCATCAAGCCGTTTTGGTCGGGGTGAGAGGATTTGAACCTCCGGCCCCATGCTCCCAAAGCACGTGCGCTACCGGACTGCGCTACACCCCGAA
>JAFZIH010000126.1 GCA_017554455.1 Clostridia bacterium
GCCGTGTTGATCGTGATGCCGCGCGCCTTCTCTTCCGGCGCCTTGTCGATCTCGTCGTAACGCATTGCGACTGCTTCGCCCTGCTGTGCCAGCGCCATGGTGATCGCCGCCGTCAGCGTCGTCTTGCCATGGTCTACGTGTCCGATCGTGCCGATGTTGACATGCGGCTTCGTACGTTCGAATTTTGCTTTTGCCATTGTAGTTCTCCTTATAAATTTTGTATTTTGTTTTTAGAACCAGTAGTTATATTTGCCCAGGATCTGCTCCTGTATTGCGGCCGAAACCTTGTCGTAGCGGTTGAACTGCATCGTGAACGTGCCTCTGCCCTGCGTCCTCGAACGCAGATCGGTCGCGTACCCGAACATTTCGGAAAGCGGACAGATCGCATGGACTGCCGTGCTGCCCTGCCGCGTCTCCATTCCGGAGATCTTGCACCGCCGCGACGTGAGATTGCCCACGATGTCGCCCAGGTATTCATCCGGTACCAGCACCTCGACGCTCATCATCGGCTCGAGAAGCTCACTGTTGTCCTTTGTGATGCCCTCTTTGACCGACAGCGAACCCGCGATGCGGAACGCCAGATCGCTCGAATCGACTTCGTGGAAGCTTCCGTCCAAAAGCGTCGCCCGGAGATTGATGAGCTCGTACCCCCCGAGCGGACCGCTCATCAGCGCGTCGCGCACGCCCTGATCGACCGCGGGAATGAATTCCTTCGGGATCACGCCGCCGACGATCTTGTTGACAAAGCGGTACGTTTCGCCCTCTTCGGGGTTTTCGAGCGGCGCAAACTCGATCACCGTGTGCGCAAACTGTCCGTGACCGCCGGTCTGCCGCACGTAACGACATTCGTAGGTCACCGGGCGCACGATGGATTCCTTGTAGGCGACCTGCGGCTTGCCGACCGTCGCTTCCACGCGGAATTCGCGGATCAGTCGATCCACGATGATCTCCAGATGCAACTCGCCCATGCCGGCGATGATGGTCTGCCCCGTTTCCTTATCCGTATAGGTGCGGAATGTGGGGTCCTCTTCGCCGAGCTTTTGGAGCGCCGCCATCATCTTTTCCTGACCCGCCTTGGTCTTCGGTTCGATCGCGACCTGAATGACCGGCGTCGGGAAGATCATGCTTTCGAGAAGCATCTGGCGGTTTTCCGCGCAGAGCGTGTCGCCCGTCGACGTTTCCTTCATGCCGACCAGCGCGCAGATATCGCCTGCGTGGATCTCATCAAGCTCCGTGCGCGCGTCCGCGTGCATCAGCAATATCTTGCTCACGCGCTCGCGCTTCTGCTTCGAGACGTTATAGACGTAGGAACCGGATTTCAAGGTGCCGCTGTACACGCGTACAAACGCCAGCCGTCCCACGAACGGGTCGGTGACGATCTTGAACGCGAGCGCCGCAAACGGCGCGTCGTCACGCGGCTCCGCGACGAGCTTCTTCTCGCCGCTTCTGTCGGTGCCTTCCGCCGCGGGAATATCCAGCGGGGAGGGCAGAAAATCGACGATCGCGTTCAAAAGCGGCTGCACGCCCTTATTGCGGTACGAGGTTCCGCAGGTGACCGGCACGGCTGCGCCTGCTATGGTCGCCTTGCGGATGCAGGAGATGAGCTCCTCGTTCGTGGGCATTTCGCCCTCGAAATACTTTTCGAGAAGGTCCTCGTCCTGCTCGATGACCGCTTCGATCAACGCCGCGCGATGCTCCTCCGCCGCCTCGACCATGTCGTCGGGGATGGCTTCCTCGCGGATGTCGGTTCCGTCGTCGTTGTAGTAGACCTCCGCCTTCATCGTCACGAGATCGACGATGCCGCGGAAGTTCGCTTCGCTTCCGATCGGAAGCTGCACCGGTATCGGGTTTGCGCCTAAACGCTCACGCATCATGTCCATCACGTGGAAGAAATCCGCTCCCGTGATGTCCATTTTGTTGACGTACGCAATGCAGGGGACGTGATACTTCATCGCCTGCCGCCAGACGGTTTCGGACTGCGGCTCGACGCCGCCCTTTGCGCAGAATACGGCAACAGCACCATCCAGCACCCGGAGACTGCGTTCCACCTCGACGGTGAAATCGACGTGTCCCGGCGTGTCGATGATGTTGATGCGATGACCGCGCCAGTACGTCGTGGTCGCGGCGGAGCAGATCGTGATGCCGCGTTCCTGCTCCTGCGCCATGTAGTCCATGGTCGCCGTGCCCTCGTGTACTTCGCCCACCTTGTGGATCTTGCCCGTGTAGAACAGGATCCGCTCGGTCGTCGTGGTCTTGCCGGCATCGATGTGCGCCATGATGCCGATATTGCGTGTCAGTTCAAGCGCAGTATCCCGCATTACCAGCGATAATGTGCAAACGCCTTGTTGGCCTCTGCCATCTTATGGGTGTCTTCCTTCTTCTTGACGGCGTTGCCCTGTTCGTTGCAGGCATCCATGATCTCGCCTGCGAGACGCTCCGCCATCGTGCGCTCGCCGCGGCTGCGCGCGTAGCTCACGAGCCAGCGAAGACCCAGGGTCTGACGGCGCTCTGCACGGATCTCGATCGGGACCTGATAGGTCGAACCGCCGACTCTGCGTGCCTTGACTTCGAGGACCGGCATGATGTTGTTCATTGCCTGCTCGAACGCTTCCAGCGCGTCCTTGCCCGTCTTCTGGGTGATGATTTCAAACGCATCGTAAACGGCCTTCTGCGCAACGCCGCGCTTGCCGTCCAGCATGACCTGGTTGATGAGCTTGGTAACGACTACGCTCTTGTAGATCGGATCTGCAAGAACTTCTCTCTTGGGAATAAAACCTCTTCTCGGCATGGTGTGTTCTCCTTACTTCTTGGGACGCTTTGCACCGTACAGCGAGCGAGCCTGCTTGCGGTTTGCTACGCCTGCGGTATCCAGAGCACCGCGGATGATGTGGTAACGAACGCCCGGCAGGTCCTTGACACGACCGCCGCGGATCAGAACCACGGAGTGCTCCTGCAGATTGTGACCGATACCGGGGATGTACGCGGTACCTTCGAGACCGTCGGTCAGACGGATACGAGCGATTTTACGCAGTGCGGAGTTCGGCTTTTTCGGCGTCATCGTACGGACTGCGGTGCAGACGCCGCGACGCTGCGGGCACTGCTTCAGAATGGGCGCCGTGGACTTGTATTCCACGGGCTGTCTGCCCTTGCGAACCAACTGATTAATGGTCGGCATTCAGATGTTTCCTCCTAAAAA
>JAFZIH010000127.1 GCA_017554455.1 Clostridia bacterium
ACCTTGATACCGATACGGCCGTACTGGGTGTGTGCCTCTGCGAAGCCGTAGTGAATGTCTGCACGCATCGTCTGCAGCGGGATGGAACCGTCGTGGTATCCCTCGCTGCGGGCGATTTCGGCGCCGCCGAGACGACCTGCGCACATCAGCTTGATGCCCTTCACGCCCGGCTTCTGCATGGCGCGCTGCATGGCCTGCTTCATCGCGCGGCGATAGCTGATACGCTTTTCGAGCTGCGCTGCGATGTTTTCGGCGACGAGCTGTGCGTCTGCGTCCGCGTCGCGGATCTCCATGATGTTCACGGAGATGGGCTTGCCGATTTCCTTGGAAACTGCTGCCTTGATCTCTTCGA
The DNA here is from genome assembly GCA_017554455.1 of Clostridia bacterium. Lineage (GTDB taxonomy): Bacteria > Bacillota > Clostridia > Christensenellales > CAG-138 > UBA3792. Next base: position 353 of record JAFZIH010000127.1, read on the forward strand.
TCCCTGCGCCGCCCTTGCCGATCAGCATACCGGGACGCGCGGTGTAGATCGTGACGCTGACCTTGTCGGTCGCGCGGTCGATCGCGATGCGGGAGATGCAGGCCGCGTAGTAAGTCTTCTTGACGAAGTCACGGATCTTGCGGTCTTCCACGAGGAAGTCTGCGAAGTCTTTCTTCGCCGCGTACCAATGGGTGTTCCAATCTCTGATGACACCAACGCGGAATCCGTTCGGATTAACTTTCTGACCCATAGCTTTCCTCCTTACTTGACCTGATCAAGAATGACCGTGATGTGGCTCGTGCGCTTCCGGATGGGAGACGCGGAGCCTCGCGCTCTTGCGCGATAACGCTTCAGGGTCGGACCCTGATTCGCATAAACCTCTGCGACGTACAGATCGTCGCGGTTCATGTCGAGGTTGTTCTCCGCGTTTGCGATCGCGGAGTTCAGGACCTTCAGGACCGGCTCGCAGGCAGCTTTCGGCGTGTAGGTGAGGATCGCCGCAGCTTCCTTTGCGCTCTTGCCGCGGATCATGTCGACGACGACCTTGACCTTGCGGGGGGACATTCTGATATAACGTGCGGTTGCGTGCGGACGCTTGTCGGCGTGCTCGCGACGGTATGCCGTCTTTTCTTTACTTCTGGTTGCCATTTTGCTCCTCCTTATTTCGCACCCGAGGACTTTTCGGAACCCTTATGTCCTCTGAACGTACGGGTGGGCGCGAACTCGCCCAGCTTGTGTCCGACCATTTCTTCGGTAACGTACACCGGAACGTGCTTCTTGCCGTCGTGCACCGCAATGGTGTGGCCGACGAACTCGGGGAAGATCGTGGAGGAACGGGACCAGGTCTTCACGACGGTCTTCTTGCCGCTCTCATTCATGGAAAGAATGCGCGCGTACAAGCGTTCTTCAACAAACGGACCTTTTTTAATCGATCTGCTCATGTGTTTTTCTCCTCCTGATTACTTACCACTCGTTCTGCGGCGAATGATGTACTTGTTGCTCTTGTTCTTCTTCTTGCGGGTCTTGTAACCCATCGCGGGCTTGCCCCAGGGAGTGACCGGGCCGGGACGGCCGATCGGGGATTTGCCCTCGCCGCCGCCGTGGGGGTGGTCATTCGGGTTCATGACGGAACCGCGGACGGTGGGACGGATGCCCATGTGACGCTTGCGGCCCGCTTTGCCGATCTGCACGTTCTGGAAGTCCAGATTGCCGACCTGACCGATCGTTGCCTTGGCGTTCATCGGGATCAGACGAACTTCGCCGCTGGGAAGACGAACCTGTGCGTACTTGCCTTCCTTCGCCATGAGCTGTGCCGCGTTGCCCGCCGAGCGGACCAGCTGCGCGCCCTTGCCGGGCTTCAGCTCGATGCAGTGGATCATCGTACCGACGGGAATGTACTGGAGCTCCAGCGCATTGCCGATCTTGATGTCCGCGTCCTTGCCGGAAACGACGGTCTCGCCGACGTTCAGGCCGTAAGGCGCGATGATGTAGCGCTTTTCACCGTCTGCATAGTAGAGCAGCGCGATGTTTGCGGAACGGTTCGGATCGTACTCGATCGCCTTGACCGTTGCGGGGACGCCGTCCTTGTCGCGCTTGAAGTCGACCAGACGATACTTGCGCTTTGCGCCGCCGCCCTTGTGGCGAACGGTGATCTTGCCGGTGAAGTTGCGGCCCGCTTTGCTCTTCAGGGAGCGGGACAGCGACTTTTCGGGCGTAGTCTTGGTGATCTCCTCGTAGGTGGAGACGGACATATGTCTCGTACCCGGAGTGATGGGGTTCAGTTTACGAATAGCCATGTGCTGCCTCCTTACTGCGCGATGCCGTCGAACAGCTCGATGCCCTTCGAATCGGCGGTCAGCTTGACGTACGCCTTTTTCTTGGAAGCGGTTCTGCCCTCAAAACGGCCCTGACGCTTGATCTTGCCGAGCTTGTTCACGGTGTGAACGCTCTCGACCTTGACGCCGAACAGCTCCTCGACCGCCTTCGCGATCTCGATCTTGTTCGCGTTCTTCGCAACTTCAAACGTGTAAATGTGGTGTGCGATGTAATCGTAGCTCTTCTCGGTGAGGATCGGAGCCTTGATGATGTCGTATCCGCTCTTCATTACGCGTACACCTCCTCGATCTTTTCAACCGATGCCTTCGTGAGGATCAGCTTCTCATACTTCAGGATCTCGTAGACATTCAGCGTGCCGACCAGCGTGGTCTTGACGCCCTGGATGTTCGCGCTTGCGCGCTCCACTACGTCGTCCTTGTCCGCGAGCACGATCAGCGCTTTGTTCGCGTCGACGTTCTTCAGGACCTTTACCATTTCCTTCGTCTTCGGCGCTTCGATGTTCAGCGCGTCGAATACGATGACTTCATTCTCTTCCACCTTGGAGGACAGCGCGGACTTCATCGCCAGGCGCTTGACCTTCTTGTTGACGCGGATCGTGTAGTCGCGGGGTTTGGGCGCGAATACGACGCCGCCGTGTCTCCACTGCGGGGAACGGGTGGAACCCTGACGCGCACGGCCGGTGCCCTTCTGTCTCCACGGCTTCTTGCCGCCGCCGGAAACTTCGGAACGGGTCTTTGCGCTCTGCGTGCCCTGACGGCAGTTCGCGAGGTGCGCTACGACGACCTCATGCATGACCGCCGCGTTGACGGGCTGACCGAAAATCTCTTCGGAAAGGGCGATATCGCCGATGTTCTGGCCCTTGATATCATACAATGCTACGTTAGGCATATCTCTTTCCTCCTTACTTTACTGTGCTCTTGACAGTCACGAGGCTGCCCTTTGCACCGGGAACCGCGCCCTTGATGAGCATCAGGTTCCGCTCTGCGTCCACACGCACGACCTCGAGGTTCTGCACGGTGACGTGCTCGCTGCCCATATGACCGGGCAGGTTCTTGGTCTTGAACACGCGGCTCGGATCGGAGCAGGCGCTCATGGAGCCGGGCGCTCTGTGGAAGTGGGAACCGTGGGTCATACGACCGCGGCCCTGATGATGACGCTTGACGACGCCCTGGAACCCGTGGCCCTTGCTGGTGCCGGAGATGTCGACCTTGTCGCCCTCGGCGAACACGTCCGCCTTGACGATCTGACCGACTTCATAGGAAGCGGCGTCTTCGAGTCTGAATTCGCGAAGGTAGCGCATCGCCTTGACGCCGGCCTTTGCACAATGGCCCTTGCGCGGCTTGTTGGCGAGCTTGTCGCGGAGTTCGGCAAAGCCGAGCTGGACGGAATCGTAACCTTCGTTTGCTACGGTTTTCTTCTGAACGACGGGGCACGGACCGGCTTCGATGACAGTGACGGGAATCATGGTACCGTCAGCTCTGAAGAACTGCGTCATACCGATCTTCTTGCCCAAAATGGCTTTCTTCATTGGTACATACCTCCGTTTG
>JAFZIH010000128.1 GCA_017554455.1 Clostridia bacterium
GTATCCTTCTTATATTCCAGGCGGGAGATCATGCTCCGCTTGATGCATGTAAAATACAGATGAACGTACCGCATATCAGCCTCCGTGCACCGTGACCTTGCGGACGGCGTGCGAGAACAGGAGCTTTGCAAAAAGCTCCAGCACGACGATCCATGCGACCGACAGCGCAACGCAGCGCAGCGATTCCTTCAGGTCGTATTTCATCATCAGAATCAGGACAGGGTTTTGGCTCATGCCGGCAAAGGGCATCCGGCTTACGACCTCCCGGAGTCCCTTCGGAAAGAATGCGATCGGCAGCAGCGTGCCGGAAAGGAAAGAGATCAGCGTGACCTTGAGCGAATTCAATCCCCAGCCGGAGGAGGTGTAGAAGCACAGGATGCCGAAGATGTAGGAAATCGTGTCGTTCAGAAGCGACGCGCACAGCCCGGACAGCAGAAACAGCCCGAGATGCGCAAAGAACCGCGGGAAGCTGAGCCCCGGCAGAAACCCGAGGACGCCGAGCGTCACGAGCGCCGCGGTATACAGCGGCAGACCGAACATCAACGTCATCGTGAGCAGGTTGCCGAGACTGGTCGCGGCGAATTTTCCGCGGTAGCTGATCGGCTTGATGAGGTAATTGCCGACCGTGCCTTTCTTGATGTCGGTATTGATATTCCACAGCGTGTCGTTGTTGTACGTCACGAAATTGAAGACCGTCGTCAGCACGACGTAAGCGATCATCTCACGGTAGGTAAAGCCGTGGATCACGGCGTCCATGCCGCCCTCGCTCGAACGGTAGACCGCCAGCCACAGAAAGACCATGCAGGCCACCTCGCAGACCGTGATGGCAGCCCAGATCAGGATATTGAAGCGGTACGCTGTCGTGTCGATCGCGCCGGCGCGGAGGAAGGGTTTATACTTTTTCAGCATGCGCCGCCTCCTGTTGTTCGAGGATCGTCTTGACCACGTCGCCGATCGAGATCTCGGCGATCTTCATATCCATTGCCTTAAGATCACGGAACGCATACTGGATCACCTGTTCGAGCGCGATCCTGTCCGCGTCGAAGCGCAGCAGGAGACGACCGTCCTCCTCGGAGACTTCGACCTCGGGCGAGAGCACGGGCGCGGTCTCGGCACGGACGTCCGCCGGGACGGTCAGCGTCAGCGTCTTGATATTGCCGAAGCGGGTTTTGAGACTGTTCAGCGGACCGTCGTAGAGGATGCTTCCTTTTTCGAGCAGAATGATGCGCGAGCAGAGATTTTCGATGTCGGTCATGTCGTGCGTGGTCAGCACGACCGAGGTGCCGTACGTTTTGTTCAGCGCGCGGATTGCAAGCCGGATCTTCTCCTTTACCAGCACGTCCATGCCGATGGTCGGCTCGTCCAGAAACAGGATGCGCGGGTTGTGGAGCATCGACGCCGCAAGGTCTGCGCGCATGCGTTCGCCCAGCGAGAGCGTGCGAACGGGCTGCGAGAGAAACCGCGTGATGTCCAGCACCTCGCCGAGAAAGTCCATGCGTTCTTTGTAGTCCGCGTCGGAGATCTGGTAGATCTCCTTGAGCACCTTGAACGATTCGATCAGCGGGATGTCCCACCAAAGCTGCGTCTTTTGCCCGAATACGACGCCGATGTGCTGCGCGACCTGCCGCCGCTTGCGGTAGGGTTCGACCCCGTCGATGCGCACGGTGCCGGAGGTCGGCGTCAGGATGCCGCACATCATCTTGATCGTCGTCGATTTTCCTGCGCCGTTCGCGCCGATATAGCCCACGATCTCCCCGTCGGGCACGGTAAAGCTGATCCCGTCCACCGCCCGGACCTCGTCGTATTTTCGGGAGAACAGCGTTTTGACCATCCCGGACAGGCCGTTTCCGCGGATCGGCTTTTTGAACACCTTTGTTAAGTCATTTACCTCGATCATGGATATAGAGCTCTCTTTCGCAAACTGTTGTCCTTATGCTTCTTTTCCACCTATGTAATGAAACGGAAAGTTCTCGGCGCGCCTCATGCCTTATTCGAGGGAAACGGTCACGCCGGCTTCCGTAAGTTCCCGGCGGAGCCGTGCGATGCTGCCGTCGAACACGGAGCCCTGCATGCCGAGCGTGATCCCGGCCTCGACGTTCAGCGTAAAATCGTCGATGAAGTAGCATTCTTCCGGGTTCAGCTTGTATTCGCGGAACAGGATCCGGTACAGCTCCAAATCCGGTTTTAAGATCCCCCAGTCGGCGGACACAATGAGACCCGAAAACACGTCAGAGCCGGGCAGGCGGGGAAAGTAGTCGTGCAGCGCGCGGGACGCGTTCGAGAGAACGTAGAGCGTATAGCCGTTCGCCTTCAGCTCGTGCAGCAGCGCGTCGATGCCCTCGATCGGAACAAACGGAGCTTTCCACCAGCCGTACACGAAATCCGCCGCATAGCGGTGCAGATGCGCCGGAAGCCGCCTGCACATGTTGCTGACAATCTGCTCCTGCGGGACGACGCCGCGATCCTGGGACACCCAATCGACCGAGCGGAACACCTCGCGCAAAAGCAGCGCCTTGTCTTCGGCAGGAAGATCGAGCCGATCGACGAGCATGGGCGGGTCCCATGCAATCAGGACGCCGCCCATATCACATACAATATTCCGTATCATCCTTTTGCAGATACTCCTTTTCGGAACGGTTTTGAAAGCTTCTCGATGCGTTTTCTCCTGCGTTCGATTGATGTTCAAATCTCTATGGAGCCGGACGTGATGTAGCGACCGGACTTGCGGTCGAACAGCATGATGGAATCACCGGTGAAGTGAATGTGCGTCTCACTGCCGATCGTGTAGATCGTGCCGCCGAACACGACGCCGGTGAGCAGGAACTCGCCGACGCGGATCTTCAGCGTGGATTCCATGCCGGTAGGCATCGCGCCGTAGATCTCGCCTTCGATGCCTTCCTCCGCAAGGTTGATGAACTCCGGACGAACGCCGAGCACGAAATCGCCGTCGACGATCACCGGATCGTCCGCGATGGAGGTGTCGACCTCCTCGACGCGGGCGATGTTGTAACGGAATACCTCGTCCTTGTTGCCCTTTTCAACGTAGCCCTTCTGCTTGGCAAGCTCCGCGCGGTACGCTTTTTCCGCTTCGATCGAAGCGTCGCGGTCCGCGTTCCACTGTTCCATCGAGATCGGCGCGTTCGGACGGAACGTGACCTGATGATCGCCGAGCAGTTTCATTGTGATGCTGCCGTCCGCGTTCTGTTCGCCGTGCGTTTCGATGAAGTTGATCGAGGGGTTGCCGACGAAGTCCGCAACGAACAGGTTGTTCGGGCGGTTGTAGACGGTGAGCGGCGGATCGTACTGCTGCAGAACGCCGTTGTTGATCAGGCAGATCGAGGTGGCCAGCGTCATTGCTTCCATCTGATCGTGCGTGACGTAAACGAACGTGCTGCCGGTTTCCACGTGCAGACGCTGCAGTTCATAGCGCATCTCAAGGCGCAGCTTGGCGTCGAGGTTAGAAAGCGGCTCGTCCATGAACAGCACGGAAGGTTCCGGCGCGAGCGTTCTTGCGATCGCTACACGCTGCTGCTGACCGCCGGAGAGCTCCGCGGGATAGCGGTCCATGAACATACCGATCTTGACGATGCGGCTGACTCTGCGGACCGCGAGGTCGACCTCTTCCTTTGTCAGCTTGCGCTTGGTGACGATCGGCTTGCCGTTCTTCAGCACGCGGAAGTTTTCGTCGAGCTCTTCGCCCTTTTCCTTATGCTTTGCGATTGCGCTCTGCAGCTTTGTTTCGAGATCCTTGGTGATCTCCGCCGCCTTCGACGCATCCGTCTGAAGATCATAGCCGAGAAGCGTTTTTGCGGTCATCATGGAGATCGAATACGCGTCGATCAGCTTGATGTACGCCTTCTTCTTGTCAACGGCGCCGCTCTTGTCGCGGCAGTCGTTGACCACGTCCGCAACGCCCTTCGGATCTTTCAGGATCTCGGCAAGACGCGCATAGTTCTTTGCCGTATAGTCGTACGTCTCTTTCGGTTCGTTGATGTTTTTGAGACCGAACGCGATGTTCTCATACACGGTCATGTTGGGCCACAGCGCATAGTTCTGGAACAGGAAGCCGACCTTGCGCTTGTTGGCGGGGATGTTGATGCCCGCCGCGCTGTCGAACACGACCTTGTCGCCGATCGTGATGCGGCCTTCGGTGGGCGTTTCGAGACCCGCGATCATGCGGAGCGTCGTCGTCTTGCCGCAGCCGGACGGGCCGAGCAGCGTGACGAACGCGTTGTCCTCGATCACGAGATTCAGATTTTCGACGGCGTAGAATTTCTTCCAGCGCTTCGTGATGTTTTCCAATACGATTTTCGGCATTTCTTTAACCTCCGATACCTTCATCCAGGCTTGCGCCGGTGACTTTGTTGACGACTGTGTTGAAGATCAGGATCGTGACGATCAGGATCAGGTTGATACCGCTTGAGAACGCATAGAGGCCCATTTCATCGAAATAGTCCAGCGTCGTGGAGAGGATGTAGCCCTGCGTGCAGAGAAGCAGGAACAGGGACAGCTCACGGAGACACGTCATGAACGGCAGCATGAATCCGCTGATGATCGAGGATTTCTGGATCGGTACGATGATGCGGAACATGCGTTTGAACCACGGAATGTCCTGAATGATCGCCGCCTCTTCGATCTCGCCCGACAGCTGCAGCATCGAGTTCAGCGACGCGCGGCTCGCAAACGGGATGTACTTGACGGTACCGACGATGATCAGCAGCCAGTAGGTGTTGAACAGGTTGACGTACTTGTTCGAGAACAGAATGAAGAACGCGACGCCGACCGCGATGGAAGGCATCAGGTACGGCAGGAACGCGATATTGTTGACGTAGTTCGCCCACTTGTTGCGGCGGTTCTTCGAAACCGCGTAGCCGATCAGCGTACCGATCGTGCCGGCGGTCAGCGCGCAGGCAACGGAAACGAGCAGCGTGCCGCCGTAGGCGTGCCAGATCGTCTTGTTGTACAGCATGCCCTGCTGTCCGTACATGCCGTTCTCGGTGACGTTCTCGGCGGTGATCCACCATTTGGTCGTCAGGTTCTGTACGTTTCCGGTATACAGGAAGCTGTAGTCGCCCGGGTTCGGCAGGAACGTTTCAAACGCGAACGAGATGATCGGATAGATGCTCGTGAAGAACGTGATGACGATGAAGATCGCGCCGATCACGTACTTGCCGGTCTTGCCGAGATTGAACCGCGAGATCTGACCGGATTTGCCGGTGACGGTCGTGTAGCTCTTGCGGCTCTTCAAGGTGAGCTGGTTCGCAAGCAGGATCGCGACGCCGAAGACCATCATGATGATCGCAAGGATCGACGCTTCGCCGGTACGGGAGCTGTTCAGCGAAATGTACTTCGTGGACAGCGTCTGGAAATTCAGATAATGCGGGACCGGGTAGCTGCCCATCGCGCTGCCGAAGACGAGAAGCACCGTCGACAGGATCGCGGGCTTGATCATCGGGAGCGTGATGCGGAACATCGTCTTCCAGCGCGGCGTATCGAGGATCGTCGCCGCCTCCTCGAGGTTCGCGTCCATGTTGCGGAAGATGCCGCCGATCAGGATGTACGCAAACGGCGCGTAATGGAGACCGAGCACCATCGCCGACGGGAACAGGCCCTGACACCACCATGCAGGCATCGTGATGTGGAATACCGAAGCGAGGAGACCGTCCGCGCTGTGCGTGACGGCGTTCGAATAAAAGAGGTTCTTCCAGACGACCGCCAGCGTCCACTGCGGCATGATGTACGGGAAGATGAAGATGGAGCTTAAATACTTGCGGAACTTGAGATTGGTTCTGGTAACCAAAAACGCAAAGACGCCGCCGAATATGATCGACACCACGCAGGAAATGGTGGACAGCAGCACCGTGTTGAGGAGAGGCGTCCACAGATTTGATTTCGCTGTGCGGGAAGTGAACAGGTCGACGTAGTTGGCGAACGTATACCCTTCCGTTTTGCCGGTGATGTTCGCGTCGATCGTGCCCGGATGGATCGAGATCGTATCCTTTGCGATTGCGATGATCGGCGCGACGGTCGTGACGGTCAAAACGATACCCAGTATGAGGAGTATGAGGTTTTGCGGTTTTGAGAAAAATGTTTTCAGCTTATTGAGCCGAATGCGCCGCTTCATGGCGCGTGTGGGTGCGGCTGTCTGCACGTTTTTCTCCCCCCTATTCCATCAGAGGCGCCCTAAATCCATTAAGGCGCCTCTGATCCATTCAGTCGATAAGGTGATTATTCGGGCTTATACTTCGTCAGCATTTCGATCCAGGAACCGACGGTGAACGCGACGGATGCGCAGTATGCCGGATCCTCGATGACGAGCTTGCCGTTGTTGACCCACCAGTCATAGCCGCGGTCGTTCTTGCACTCGAACTCGACCTCGCCGGCTTCGTTCATACCGCCCTTGCTGTGGCCGTACTTCTCTTCGGTGCCCGCCGCAACGGTCGGGTTGGAGGAGTAACCGCCCATATCCTTGCCCCATGCGGAGAAGCCGTCGACGGTGCAGGTGATGAACGCGATGAACGCGCAGGCAGTCCACGGAAGCGGGCTGTTGTCCGGCACGAACATGTAGTGGCAGTAGCCGTAGCCGCCGATGCCCTCAAAGCCGTCCTGATATGCCGCAACCTTGATGTTGTTCTTGGAAACGGTGTCGGACTCTTCGACGGAACGGAGCTTGGAGTAAACCAGCAGACCGAACTGATCGGTTGCGGAAGCGGAGACCAGCGTGTTGCAGATCGGGCCGTCGTCTTCGACTGCCATGTAGTTCTCTACCCAGAGCTTGATCCACGCGAGCGCGTATGCGCCATTTGCGCCGAGGCCGAGGTCCTTCGCGTCCGCCTCAAGGGATTCGATGACGGGCTTGAAATATGCCTGCTTGTCAGCGGGGAGCTTGTCGAACGCTTCCTTCAGATAGCCTGCGTACTTCTCCTGCGTGAGCATGTAGAGGAAGTTCTTGCCGACGATCTCGGAGTCAACGTCCATGAACAGGCCGTGCTCGCCTTCCGCGACGAAGTCCCAGCAGTTGGTGAACGTCTTCGAACCGGTGCAGTTGTACTCGAAGACCTTGTTCAGGGTCTGCAGCGGCAGATAGCCGTTATACTCGTCAGCCTTGACGCCGTTTGCATTCGCCCAGTCGAGCGGAATGAACGTATCGAGGATGCCGGTCTTGACCATCTTGCTCTCGATCTGGTTGCCGTCCTGGATCAGGGTGACCGCGAAGGTGCCCTTGTCCTTCAGAGAGTCGGCGGTCAGCTGATCGAAGATCTTGTTGTTCTTCGGCTGCTGCCACTCAAAGTTCAGCGTGTAGTTCGGATCGATGGTCTGCAGATACTCGATGAACAGCGGCAGAGCGGACTTGCCGCGGCTGGAGTTGCCCACGCCGTAGAAGGTCGCGCCGTTGGATTCCTCGATCGCCTTCTTGCAGAGCTCTTCGAGCGTCATGCCCTGTGCTTCCTTGATGACCTGCTTCACAGCGGAATCCTGCGCATTGTTTGCCGCAGGCGCAGCGCCGTTGCAGCCGACCAGTGCCAGAACCATCACCAGAGCAAGTGCCATAGCGATAATCTTTTTCATGTTTTCCCTCCTGATTGTTCTTTACGGATCATTTCCGTACTTATATATTATTACACAAATTCATCACGTTGTACAGACTTTTTTCGAAAATTTTATTTTCTCTGCATACATATTCAGAGATTGTGCTTCCCTCCGCAACATGATATACTTATAAAAACGAACTGTTTGGAGGAATTTCCGATGCATCCGATCGAAACGGCAATCTTCTGCGATCTGGACGGAACACTGTTCGATCATCTGGGGAACGTCAGTCTGAAAAACAGACGCGCGATAGAAGCGTATACAAAGGAAGGCGGGCTGTTTGCGATCTCGACCGGCCGCTGTCCTTCCAACATGCTGCAGTACCTCGAGGGCGTCGCCTTCAACGCGCCGAGCATCGTTCTGAACGGCGCGGGCGTGTACGACCGGGAAAGCGACCGCTTTCTGTTTACGCAGTTCGCGGACCGCGAAGCGATCGCCATGGTGCTGCGCTACGCGCAAAGGGAGATGCCGACCGTGGACCTGCAGGTCTATATCCCGGACGGGATCCTGTACGTCTCGCCGAAGGAAACACTGAACGTCCCGTTCTGGAAGCTGCATCAGACGAGCCGGTTCGTTTCGATCGAAGAGGCGGAGACGCATCCGTGGTTCAAGGCGCTTCTGTTCGGCGTGCCGGAGCAGATGCACCGGGTGGACCGGTGGATCGAGGAGCAGGGGCTTTCCGGGCGGTTTGACCGCGTGTTTGCCTCGACGGACATCGTTCCGGGGTCCTACTATCTGGAGCTGCTCCCGAAGGGCGTCAACAAGGGCTCCGCATTGAACACGTGCCGGACGCTCCCGCCGTTTATCGGCCGCACCATGATCGGCGTCGGAGATTACAACAACGACCTTGAAATGCTTGCCGCCGCGGACATCGCCGCGGTTCCCGAGAACGGGCATCCGGACGCGCTGAAGCTTGCCGACGTCGTGCTTCCGTCGAACGACGACGACGCGATCGCCGCGTTGGTCGAACGGATCCCGGAAATGAAAAAGTTGTGAATTGCGGCTGTACCGCGTGAATGAATACTGTCGGCGTCATGAAAAAAGGACATCCGAATGTTGTACGGATGTCCGATTTTTTATGCAACTATCAAGGGAACGGTTCTCCTGCCACCCGTCTTTACGCAAATGCGCGGTAGATCGCTTCGACCGCGCGTTCGAAGTCGCGCTGCTCGACGCCGATGATGATGTTCATTTCGTTGCTGTCCTGATCGATGAGGCGCGTGTTGACGTCCGCGTCGGAAAGCGATTTGAACAGCTTCGCCGCGACGCCGGGATTGCGCACCATGCCGATGCCGACCGAGGCAATGAGCGCGATGCAGCTTGCGATCTCGACCGTGTCCGGCGAACATTCGATCATGATGTCGTGATAGAGCTGATCCATCTTGCCGGTGAGCCGCTTGTCATCAATGACCAGTGAGATCGTGTCGATGCCGGAGGGCATGCGCTCGGCGGAGATGCCGTTTTTTGCGAGGATGCCCATCAGCCGGTAGGCAAAGCCGAGGTCGTTGTGCAGGTTGTCTTTGGTGAGCGTGATGACCGTGTACCCGCGCCGTCCGGCAATGCCGGTCAAAGGCCGCGTATGCTCCTTGTCGGTCGCCATGCTGTCCGGCACGATCATCGTGCCTTTCGCTTCCGGATCGTTCGTGTTCAGAACGTGGATCGGGATGCGCGCCTTGCGAACCGGGAAGATCGAATCCTCGTGCAGCACCGTCGCACCCATGTAGCTGAGCTCTCGGAGTTCCGAGTACGTCACCGTTTCGATCACCTTCGCGTCCGGCACGATGCGCGGATCGGTCATGAGAAAGCCGGAAACGTCGGTCCAGTTTTCGTATACGTCGCTTTCGGAAAGTTTTGCGGCGATCGCGCCGGTGATGTCGCTTCCTCCGCGGGAGAACGTATGGATCGCGCCGGAGCGCGTGCGTCCGTAAAAGCCCGGGATGACGGCTTTTTCGTGCGCGGACAGAATGTTTGCGCGAATGGTCGTCGCGTCGTCGTCGAAGGTCCCGTCGTCGCGGAAGCGGATAATTTCCGCCGCGTCAAGAAAATCGAAGCCGAGGTATGCGGAAAGGAGCTTACCGTTCAGGTATTCGCCGCGGCTGGCCGCGTAGTCCGGCGTCGTGCCCGCCTCAATGCGCGAGCGGATCTCGTCGAGCTCCGCCTCGATGCACACGTCAAGCCCAAGCCCGTCGCGGATGCCGATGAAGCGGTCCGCGATCTTTTGATATTCGGCGTCGAACGGCATGCCGTTTGCCCGCAGTGCCTGACAGCGGTAGAGGAGGTCGGTGATCTTGTCGTCACCTTTGAAGCGTTTTCCGGGCGCGCTCACCACCACGTACCGCCGCGCGGCGTCACGTTCAACGATCGCTTTGACCTTTTGAAACTGTTCGGCGGAGGCAAGGGAGCTTCCGCCGAACTTGACGGTTTTCAGCATTTGGTTTCCTTTTCAGGGTAGGTTTTTGCGGTGTGTGGTGAGCGGATACGATCCGCCCCTACAAGTTTTTTTTCGTAGGGGAAGATCTTATCTTCCCGTTACTTTTCGATTTTCCTGCATTCAAGATAATACCGCTTCTCGTTCGCTTCGCCCATCGAGAAGGTCTTGCGCGGCAGCGCGCCGTCGAACACGACGGTCGGGAACAGCTCGCTCTTCTGCATCGCGGGGAGCAGGAAGCCCATGGTGTCGGGCTTTGCGGCAAGATCGCGCACAACCGCTTCGCCGTGGATGTAGTCGACTTCCGCGCCTTCGGTCTCTTTGAGAAGCGCGTCGATCGCGTTCTGCAGCGTGCCGACGGCCAGCTGTGCCGCGGGCCGATCTACGACAAACGCGCCGAAGATCTTGCCCGTGCAGAACGGGATGGTGTGCACTTCGCCGCCGCTTGCCTTCGGCATGTCGTCCGAAAGAACGATCTTTGCGCCGCCGTTCTGCGCCTTCAGTTTCGCGAGCAGCTTTTCCGCGCCTTCCATGCCGCCGATGCCGAACAGCACGCGGTGGATCGGCTCAAAGATGATGCCGTCGTCGTGCACGTTCTCGACCTCGACGAGCGCGTAGCGCGCGGGATGATCCTTCTGTTCTTCGGGCGTGAGCGTTGCCTTGACCTTTTCCCAGTTCGCCTTTGCGGTCGCAAAGCTGTGGTTGCCGTCGCCCATTGCAAAGAGAAGCGGCGCGTGATCGCCGTACTTTGCGTGGAACGCGTCCGCGTCGGTCAGCACGGTCATAGCGTCGATCGCGCCCTGCACGTCGTTCGCACCGTCCACGAGCCAGCCGGTGATGTGTCCGCCGTCGAGCATCAGGTCGGCGTCATAGAGCTTGTCGAGCGCGTCCGTCTTCGCCGCAAGCGGTTCGATGACCGTGCGCTTCGGGTCGTCGATCAGCACGAGGATGTGCGGAAGCTCCAAAGGAGCTCCCTCACGGATGCGGAGACGCGGGGGAATGCGCTCCACGATCGTGCCTTCGGTCGCGCGGATCAGCGTCGTCGCGCCCTTGTTATAATCATAGCATTCGAGGTCCAGCGCCATGACAAGACCCCAGCGCGTGTTCCCCGCGACGGAGCGCTTGACGAGCACAAAGCCCTGCGGCTTGGTCTCGAGGACGCCCTTTGCCATGTATTCGCGCATGTTCTTGCGGATCGTCGCAATGCGCTCCGCTTCGCCCTCTTTGCCGAGGAACGCTTCCGGCAGGAACAGGTCGAGGGTCGTGGGCGCATCGCCGATGAATTCGCGCGCCGCCGCCCAGTATTCGGGCTGCGAGGTGAATTGGTCGCAGGCCACGACCGCCCACTTCGAGAAATCCGCGCCCTTCGGGGGCAGCATCACGTTGGGGACCAGAACGCCGATCTTGTTTTCAAACATAGTTCATTCTCCTTTTCAAAAGCATATTTGTACTTCTACATTATAGGATATCCGTGTGGCTTTTGCAAGACCCGAAGCGCTTTTGCAAACAGAAGAACGACGCAAAAAACTTTTGGATTTCCGAAAAATAATCGTTGACAGATGCAGGTTCATTCGTTATAATAACTCTTGCGCTAAGTGCGTAGGGGAGCATAGCTCAGCTGGGAGAGCATTTGCCTTACAAGCAAAGGGTCACAGGTTCGAGCCCTGTTGTTCCCACCATAAAATGGCCCGGTAGTTCAGTTGGTTAGAATGCCAGCCTGTCACGCTGGAGGTCAGGGGTTCGAGCCCCCTTCGGGTCGCCAATATGCCTCGGTAGCTCAGTTGGTAGAGCAAGGGACTGAAAATCCCTGTGTCGGTGGTTCAAGTCCACTCTGAGGCACCATCCTGCGGGAATAGCTCATTTGGTAGAGCGCAGCCTTGCCAAGGCTGAGGTGGCGGGTTCGAGCCCCGTTTCCCGCTCCA
>JAFZIH010000129.1 GCA_017554455.1 Clostridia bacterium
ACAACACGACGGCGGTGAACGCAGCGACAGCGGTTTATCACTACGCGATGGCGGCAAAAGCGCTGAAACCCGGCAACTGATCGAAGTAAGTACAACCATAACCGACTCCGGTGCGGTCCCTTCCGGGACCGCACCGGTTTTTACAGACAAAGGATCACAATTGACGTGAACGACGTTCGATTTTATATATTTCACCGGATATTGTGGACATCAGGACGAATGTTTGTTAAGATCGTACCGTACTGAATGTGCAGATCAATTTCGAAAAAGTTGATTGCAGAAAAGGAGATTTTATGAAAGTGCTTAAACCGATCCTGTCCGTACTGCTCGTGTTTGTACTTGTTCTTTCGGTCATGCCCACGTCGGCTGCCGAAACTTCGCAAGAGATCCCGAGCGCGCGCGGCGTGCACAGCACCGTCATCATTGACGATGACCCGACCGACGGCTACGAGGGCGATTACGTCGTGATCTACAACCCCTCTTTATCCGCGTCCAACTCCATTTCCACCGGCAATCTGACCGGTCTCATCGAGACGACCGTCGAGCCGAACGTCATGGACTTCGGTAAGAATCGCGCGTCGGAATCAGACACGCCGTATAAGATCGACGTCGACGGCATGCTGCGGGAACTGGCGGAATCGAAACCGCAGAGTTCGGAGACGAAGGCGGGCAAAGCTGTTTACAATGTAGGCGATACCAAGACCTTTGAAGTGGCTGATATCCAGTCGTCATTTTCATTTAATTCGATAGAGTTCGAGTGCCTCTGTGTCGGCGAGCACTGCTATATCTGGACGCCTGTTGACTCTTCCGGCAACACCTATCCGTTGGATGAAATCGACCCGACTTATGCCCAGGCGGCGGCGGACGAATTTGATTCCAAGTTCGACCTCATGCAGTCCTCCTTCGGCAACCACGACACCAGTCTGGACGAAAAGCTGCATATGCTGTATTACAACATCGAAGATGGCTGGCAGCCCAGTCAGGGATACGTTGCGGGCTTCTTCTACGCATACGATATCTACAACAATGATCTGCCTATTCTGAACATCGACACCTATCCCGGCGTCTATTACATGAATTCCAGCGGTACGGAGTATAAGCGGATCGACGATACGTTCAGCACGATGGTGCACGAGTATCAGCATCTGATCAATTACTGCAACGCCAATTTGGACACCTGGCTCAACGAGTGCTTCTCGGCGGCCGCTGAGGAGATCTGCTATCCCGGAAGCTCCGTCGTTGCCCGTATCCAGTCCTGGGAGGATTATTACTATTCCACAAACGACGACTGGCTGAACCCTCCTGCGGAATTTGAGTACCAGACCGACTTCCAACTGCACAACGGCTATTCCATGTACAACTGGAGCAGCAGCATCAGCGACGTACTTGCACTGTACGCGCAGGTCTCTTTCTTTGCGCAGTATCTGTATACACGGTTCGGCAATACGATTTATCATGAGATCTCCGACGCATACTCTTCCAGCGAAACCAATGCCATCACGAGCGCAACCGGCGTAAGCTGCGCCGAGCTTGTCCGTGATTTCCGCATCGCAGTGACCGCGAACGCCGCACAGGATCAGTACGGCGGCATCTACGGCTTCAAGCCGCAGGACGGCTACAACCCGGCAGAATACCATGACGTGCAGAACCCCTATGATCTGCTGTCACCGATCATCTTTACGGGTTCGAGCTGCGTGATCAAGGGCGGCGGCGCCATCACGGTCAAGCCGGTCGGCGGCACCTTCACCCCACCGTCCGGCGCGGATTCCAATCTGCAGTACTTCGGCGTCCAACTTGCTTCACCCTATACCGTGACTGCAATCTCCAACAACGAAGCGTGGGGGACCGTGTCGGTCGAGGATACGAAGATCACCACAGTCCCGGCTGCGGGCTACTATGTCGCGGACTATGAAGTTGTCAGCGGTACCGCGACGGCCACCATCCGGGGCAATATCGTCCGCGTAACGCCGGAAAGCGACTGCACGATCAAGGTCATCTTCGCGGAAAAACCTTATTATACCGTCGACTTTGTGGCTTCCGGCGCCGACGAAGGCAGTACGACTGCGCAGGTTTACGACGAGATCACTCTGCCCGCAAGCGTCTCCGTGAACCCGGACGGCTGGACGTACATCGGCTGGACGGAGACCTGTTTGCCCGAGGAGACGCAGACTAAGCCCGTATTCTACGCACCCGGCGCTGCCTATACGGTGACCGGCAACACCACGCTGTACGCCGTCTATTCCCGCGTGGAGGAGGGCGTCGGCGCACCGGTCTACGAACTGGTTTCCGAAGCGCCGTCCGACTGGTCCGGCAACTATGTCATCACGTACCGTTATACGAACTCGACCAGCATGCCCATGTACGTGATGAAAGGCGTTGCTGTGGACTCCGACGGAACGGGTATAGAAGGAAATGCCAACGCTTCCCAGTATGCGGTGACAAACGCCGTTTTGGACGGCACGACGCTGTCCGAAGTCTCCGACGATTATCTGTTCACGATGGAACCGCACGACAGCTACTATTCTATGCGGAATGTCAAGACAGGGACTTATCTCGGCATCAATTCCAGCGGGTATTTTGCGGGTTATAAGACTTATACGTCCGGTAATTGCGACTGGAAGCCCGGCACGAAAACGAATGCCAGCAGCGCGACCGTTTCCATCAGCAGCAGCTATCCGATCATTTCGTTCTACATTGACGGTCCGTACTTCTGGGCAGGCAGCAGCAACAACTCCGCAGCACTCTACGTTCGCTTCTGGAAAGAGAAAAACGGCGACGCGACCTACTACACGACGGATCCGGTCGTGACCGTCGCGGCTCCGGCGTTCAAGACACATGCGCTGGCTTTGGAAGGAAAGATCGGCATATATTTCTTCCTTGACCTTCCGCAGAACGCCGTATACGAATATGAAGGCGTCGACTTCAAGATCAACAACGTCGACGGCGCAGACGCGTTCGTCCCGTTCCTCGGTAAGGAAGATC
Source organism: Clostridia bacterium (assembly GCA_017554455.1). GTDB lineage: Bacteria > Bacillota > Clostridia > Christensenellales > CAG-138 > UBA3792. Next base: position 2,983 of record JAFZIH010000129.1, read on the forward strand.
ATCCCAAGAACGGCAGCGGCTACTATCAGTTCGCCTATTACGTGCGCTCGATCGAGATGGCGGATACCATCACGGCAACGCTGAAGTATAAAGAGAACGGCACGCCAAAGACGATTGAACAGACATACTCAGCCAAGGAGTACTTTAAAGAAGGGTACGATAAAAATAAGAATCTGTTCAATGAAAAGCAGCAGGCAATGACAGAGGCAACGGCGGACTACGGTCACTACTTGCAGGCGTTCCTTGCGACGCAGAGAACGTGGAAGCTCGGAAAAGACTATGCGGAGATGGATAAGCATTATACCGACTACACCGAGACGGATATCAACGCGGCGCAGACGGGACTTGCAAACTATACAACCGATAAGACGGTCGGCTCGAACATGCAGAAGATCACGTATACGCTCGTATGGGACAGCGATACGGAGCTGCGCGTTTACTTCAAGCCGGTGTCAAGCACCGAAACGTTCACGTTCACGGTGAACGGCGACACGGTCACGGAGAACGGCGAGAAAATCAGCGTGAAAAAGCAGTCCGACGGACGCTACATGGTATCGATCAAAAACATCGCGGCGCATGAGTATGACAGTGTCTACACGGTCAAGGCGATCGGCAGCGACGGTGTTGAATCCGTCATGACGGTGTCTCCGCTGTCCTACGTGAGATCGAT
>JAFZIH010000130.1 GCA_017554455.1 Clostridia bacterium
CAGCACGAGCGCGGCGACGATCATGGAGCTTAAATACTCGATCCTGCCGTAGCCCAGCGGATGCTTTTTGTCCGGCTGCTTCGCGCCGAGCTTTGCGCCGATGATCGTGACCACCGAGGACAGCGCATCGGAGAGATTGTTCACCGCGTCGAGGATCACGGCGATGGAGTTCGAGAGGACCCCCACCGTCGCCTTGAACCCGACGAGCAGCACGTTTGTGAGGATGCCGACGACGCTCGTTTTAACGATGACCTTCTCCCGGTTTTCTGCGACCTCGGCGATATCCGTACCCTGCTTCTCCATATCGACTCCTTACAGCAAATCCAGAACGGCTTTTTTGACGTCTGCCATGTCGATGGTCGGCTCAAACCGCGCGACGACCTTCCCTTCGCGGTCGACGAGAAACTTCGTGAAATTCCACTTGATGTACGCCTTGTCGCCGTATTTTTTATTGTTCATGTTGGCAAACTTTTCCAGCATGGCGTTTTTCACGCCCTTGCCGAAGCCCGCGAACGGCTTTTCCGTCGCGAGGAAGGCGAACAGCGGATCCGCCGTCTCGCCGTTGACGTCGAGCTTTTTGAACTGCGGAAACTCCGTGCCGAACTTCAGTGTGCAGAATGTATGGATCTCGTCCTCGCTGCCGGGCGCCTGATTGGCAAACTGGTTGCAGGGGAAATCAAGGATCTCAAAGCCCCTGTCCTTGAACTCCTTATACATCGCTTCAAGCGGCTCGTAATGCGGGGTGAACCCGCAGCCCGTCGCCGTGTTGACGATCAGCAGCACTTTTCCTTCATACGCCGAAAGCGCAACGTCGTTTCCTTTTCTGTCCTTTACCATGAAATCGTAGACCGTATTCATTGTTCTGCTCCTTTCAATTGCTTTTTTGATTGTCCAACAGTTCATACAGCAGCGCGTAAAGCGTCTGCGCTTTTTCCGGCGGCAGCGCAATGCAGCCTGCGACCTTCTCCGGAACGTCCTTTGCCTGTTCCTGCAGCGCTCTGCCCGCCTCCGTCAGCGTGATGACGACGACGCGGTCGTCCGCTTCGCTTCGCGTGCGGGCGATATAGCCCGCGTGCTCCAGCTTTTTCAGCAGCGGCGAAACCGTACCGTTGTCCAGCATCAGCCGTTCACATAGTTCGCCAACCGGGATCCCGTCCTTTTCCCACAGCACCAGAAAAACGAGGTACTGCGTGTAGGTCAGCCCGAGCGGTTTTAGGTGCGGCGTATAGAGGTTTGTCACGTTCCGCGCGGCGGCGTACAGCGGAAAGCAAAGCTGTCGGTCGAGCTTCATTGCTTCTCGGTAATCGTGATCCATACTGCCTCCTTTATGTTTCTTGCAATTATATTGTATCAAATATATATGGCGCTGTCAAGCACGAATTTCGGGGATCGAACGGATATTTTGCGCAAAACGGCTTTCCGGACGGATCGATCTGTGCTATACTATTTGTTTAGGAGGCATTTATGCGATTTTGTCCTTTGTGCAGCGGTTCCTCCGGGAACGCGACCTATATCGAAGCGGGCAGCGCGCGGATTTTGATCGACGCGGGGCTGTCCTGCAAGCGCATCACCGAGCTTCTTCAAATGATCGGCGTCGACCCGCGCACGCTTTCCGCGATCCTTATTACGCACGAGCACATCGACCACGTACGCGGCGTGAACATCCTGTCCAAAAAATTCGATCTGCCGGTCTACGCCAACGCGGACACCTGGTCGGTGCTGAAAGCGCCTTTACGGGACGTTGCGCCGAAAAACGTCTGCGTGTTCGAGTCCGACCGCGATTTCTATCTGTCCGGCGTGCGCATCCTGCCGTTTTCCGTTCCGCACGACGCAATCCACGCCGTCGGATATACGGTCTCTTCGGGCGGGAAAAAAGTCGGCGTGTGCACCGACCTCGGGCACGTTGACGCGCGGATCCTTTCGATCCTGTCCGGCTGCGATCTTTTGCTCTTTGAAGCGAACCACGACGTCGATATGCTGATGGCGGGCAGCTATCCGTATCTGCTCAAAAAACGCATCCTGTCAGGCAGCGGGCATATGAACAACGACGACTGCGGCAAAGCGCTCGTGAAGCTCCACGAGACCGGGGTGAAAAACGTGATTTTGGGGCATTTAAGTCAGGAGAACAACTATCCCGCGCTCGCGATGGTCGCCGTGCGCGCCGCGCTGGAAGGTGCCGGGATCGACGACATGCAGATCGCGATCGCCGCGCGCGAAGAACCGACGGGGGTGTTTGAGATCGTATGACCGTCCGCGTCGTCTGTGTCGGAAAACTGAAGGAAAAATACTTTGAGGACGCCTGCGCCGAATTTCAGAAGCGGCTCGGTCGTTTCTGTACGCTTGAGATCGTCGAGCTTGCCGACGAGAAGGCGCCGGAATCCCTGCATCCGAAGGACGAGGATCTCGTCCGCGAAAAGGAAGGCAAACGCATCCTGAAGGCGATCGGGCCGAAGGACTTCGTCGTCGCGCTCGCGATCGACGGAAAGCAGATGACGTCCGAGCAATTCGCCGCGTATCTTGCCGAAAAGGAAACCGAGGCGCGGCCGCTGGCGTTCGTGATCGGGGGCTCTTTGGGGCTTTCGCCCGAGGTCTACGCCCGCGCAGACGCACGGATCTCGTTTTCGAAGATGACCTTCCCCCACCGTATCGCGCGGCTGTTGCTCCTTGAGCAACTCTATCGCGGGTACAAGATCAACGCGCACGAGGCGTACCATAAATGAGCGAAAAGCGCATTTCCGTTGCCGGGATCGAGGCGACACTCCTCCGCAAATCCGTCAAAAACCTGCGCGTGACGATCGTGCCGCCGGACGGCGAGGTGCGCGTGAGTGCGCCGAAGCTGATGCCGGAAGCGCTGATCCGCGCGTTTTTGCTTCAAAAAGCGGACTGGATCCGCGCGCACACCGAAAAGGTCAGAAAGAGCCACGCAAACGAGCCGAAGCAGTATGAAAGCGGCGAAACGGTCAAGCTGTTCGGGCAGGTCTACCCCCTCTGTGTTCTCGAAAACCAAAAGAAAAACGGCGTCGCGCTCGAAGCCGACCGCATCGTGCTGTCTTTGAAGGGCGATGTATCAAAAGAAAAACGCGAAGCGATCCTGAACGAATGGCTTCGCGAACGGCTGAAAGCCGAGATCGAACATTTTCTGCCGCTGTGGTCTGGCTTGACCGGGCTCGTGCCGTCAACGTGGGCGGTGCGCGACATGGCCTCGCGCTGGGGCAGCTGCAATACGAAAACGCGCAAAATCAACCTAAACCTGCAGCTTGTGCATTACCCGCTGATCTGTCTCGAGTACGTGATCCTGCACGAACTTTGCCATATCAAAGTCCACGGTCACGGCGCGGAATTCAAGGCGCTCCTCGATCGCTACATGCCCGACTGGAAAGCGCGGAAAAAGCTGCTGAACGGATAAAACTTATCGGACCGCTTTCAGCGTATATGTTGCGCCCCAGTTCTTCAGGACCGCAACAGAAGAAAACCCGGCTTCTCTCAGCGCTTCCGTTTCATGCGCGACCGTCAGAGGCGTATCATAGTGATAGAACGCTTCGTCGCTTAAGCCCAGTTCTTTTTTCAGACGAAGCAATTCAGCGCGTCGGAACCGTTCTTCTTCCTCGGACGCGGCGAAATAATCCGTCAGAATGAAGGTTCCATCGGACTTTAAGGCATTTTTCACCTTCCCGTACAGAGGCGTTTTTTCTTCTTTTGTAAAATGATGCAGCGACTCCACGGATACCGCGGCGTCATAGGCGTTTTCTTCAAACGGCACGTCAAAGTAGGATCCCAGAATCAGCGTCACGGACCGATCGCGGAACTTATTCCGAAGCGCTTCCAGCATGCCCGGCGCAAGGTCGACGCCCGTGATCCTTGCCGTCGGGACCTTCTCGAAATAGTACCCCAGCTCCAATCCCGTACCGCACCCAAGATCCAGTATGCGCGAACCGGATGCCTGCGGAAGGCAGCTTGCGGTGAACGGATAGAATTCCCGCGCAGAATCTATGCTCGTCAGTTGGTGCGTCTCATATCCGTCTACCCGAGCGTCAAAGAATTCTCCCATTTTTTCAAGCATATCGGCACCTCAGGCAAAGCGGTTGAAGATGCGAAGGGACAGGACCGGGAAGGCGCGGCGGATGAGGAGATTGCACTTTTCCGATATCGGAACGTCCGACGCCGAAAGAAGCGGCTTGATGCGTTCGTCGACGCGGCGCTGCATCGCGGACGCAAGCGGTTTGTTCTTCGCCTGCTTTGCGGCGGCAAACAAGTTCAGCGCGGCTTTTACGTGCGAAAGCTCCGCCGCGTGCAGGACGTCCCCGCCGAAGGCCGCGGCGATCGCTTCGATCCGGTCGCGCGCGGAAAATTCGCTCATGCGCCTTTCGTCGAGCGTGCGCAGCGCGCCGGTTTCACGGTAATTGTAATGATAGAGCGGTGTCGGATCGTAGTATGCCTTTTGTCCCGCCGCAAAAATCGAAACGCAGAGGAGCAGATCTTCACAGATCGCGACCGAGGGATCGAGCCGGAAGCGCGGCTCTGCGCGGAAGATCTCGGCGCGAAAAAGCTTGTTCCAGAGATACCCTTCAAAGCTTTTGCCGATCGAGACTGCGAAATACGCCGCTTCCCGCGGAGACAGCACCTTGCCTGTGCCCGCCGTACCGCCCGTTTCGCGTCCGTTCGGATGCCCGTGAATATAACGGTTGCAGATACTGACGCCGATTTCCGGATGCGCCGAAAACGCGCGAAGCAGCGTTTCCGCATACATCGGCTCGACCGTATCGTCCGAATCGACGAATCCGATATATTCCCCCGTTGCGCTGTCGATCCCGATGTTTCGCGCGGCAGAAACGCCGCCGTTCGACTTGTGGATCACGCGGACACGCGGATCCTTTTTTGCGTACGCGTCAAGAAGCGCGCCGCTGCCGTCCGTTGAGCCGTCGTCGACAAAGATCAGCTCAAGGTTCGTATGCGTCTGCCGCAGCAGCGTTTCGACGCACGCGGGAAGATACGCCTCCGTGTTGTACACGGGGACGATGACGCTGATCTTCGGCTGTGTCCGCGCCTGCTCCATTTCGCGCTCCTTATCGTTCTGTATGTAGTATATCAGCGTTTGCCCGGATTTGCAAGATACTGTTGTCAGTAAACAATTTTGATCGTTATATTGGTATTATGATCCTTTGATGCGCGTTTTTATATAAATTCTACTCCCGGTAGAGCGAATTTTGCGATTCTATCCGTCTGTATTGCATCGGTAGGGCGGAAAACACGGCGCGTAGATTGACCTTCGATAAAAAGCATGCATATAATGGGGCTGCGGCGGGAATGATCACGCCGTACACGTTTATACGGAGGTAAATACCATGCAGTTTATCGCAATCACGGATACGTCCGGCAATCTTCCCACCCGTACGGCGCGGGAGCACGATATC
>JAFZIH010000131.1 GCA_017554455.1 Clostridia bacterium
ACGCGCTACCAGAACGCGGTGCTGACCGAAGGCAGAAAGCTCGTCCTCGAATACGACAAAAAGCTTTTTAAGACCGGCGACATTTCCCTTTGTGCGGAGGCAAACGAAAAGCTTGCGGCAATGGCAAAGGAGCAGACTTCTAAGGCATTGACCGCGGTGCTGCACGAATCCAGCGTGACGATGAAGAACGGCTACAACCGCGCGGACAACTGAAAAACATGAAAAAAAGGACTGCTTTGCGGCAGTCCTTTTTATTTCAGTATCGTCTTCTGCTGCATCGGCAGCTCGGTGCGCTGCGGCCGTTTTTGATCGCCTGCATGATCTCGAGGCACTCGCCGAAGCGCTGATAGTGCACGACCTCGCGTTCGCGAAGGAAGTACAGCGGTTCGATGATCTGGCTGTTGTTCGTCATGTTCATCAGGTGCTCATAGGTCGCCCGCGCCTTCTGCTCGGCTGCCATGTCTTCGGATAGATCCGCGATCGGGTCGCCGGTGCATGCGATGTATGAGGACGTAAAGGGCACGCCGTTCGGGTCGGCAGGGAAGACGCCGTTTCCGTGCATCGTGTAGTAGCCGTCCAGTCCGGCAGCGGTGAGTTCCTCGAGGGTCGCGCCCTGCATGCACTGCGTGATCATCGTCGCGATCATCTCCCAATGCGCGATCTCCTCGGTGCCGATGTCGGTCAGCGTCGCGCGGATGCGGTCGTCGGGCATGGAGTAGCGCTGCGTGAGGTAGCGGAGCCCTGCGCCGAGCTCTGTCGGCGCAAACAAAGGGACAAATCGAGACGGATCGGCTTTTCGGTCTCAAATAGTCGGATCTCCATGCAGTACGGGGACTTCGGATCGGCTTCCGTGCGCCGGATCACGATCCGATCCACAAACTCCCGGACAAGCGCATCCAGGATTTCCGGTGATTTGAGTTCGGCGTTTTCGAGCGCCTGCCGCATGATCTTTATGACCTGCGCCGAGCTGTCCGGGCGTTCCTCCTTGCGCGCACGTTCTGTTTTCTGTCTGAGATCCGAAAGCCGTGCTGTTAGCTTTTTATCTGCCGATCGATAGTCTGCATCGGAAAGGACGCCGTTCAGCCATCCGTCCAACAGCTTGCGCTTCTTTTGTTCCAATGCGCCCAGTTCCTTTTCGAGAGCGGATGCATCAGACCGGTCGTGCCCGCCCAGCACCTTTGGCAGCGCTTCGGACAGGGGAAGACAGGATTCTTTGAGCAGCGGGATCAGCGCAGAAAACAGCTCCCGCATGATGCCGTCCAGTTCATCCCTGTGCAGAACGGGCGCGCTGCACCCCTTGCGACCGTATTTCTTATACACGTAGCAGCGCCAGAACTCGCGCCGCTGCTCCTTGCCGTCAACTGTCCACCGTGAAACCGCACGGTGATACATGCAGTTATGGTCGGCGCACAGGATGCGGGAGGAATACGCATACCGTCCGTCTCCGCAGGCGTCTTTGGAAGAACAGTCGATTCCGTCCATGCGGCTTTTTCGCATTGCGAGAATCCGGTTTGCCGCATCCCAGAGCGTTTGGGAAACGAGCGGCGGAACACGCTCCGGATCATAGTGCAGATGCCAATCTTCCCGCGGATTCCGGATCCTGCGATCCTCCCGATAGGAGGGTTTATGGGTCTTTCCGTTGACGATGTATCCAAGATAGACCGGGTTTTTGATCATGCGCTGCAGGGTGGATGGTGGGAAGGGCTTTCCGGTATTGCCGCAGATTCCTTTTGCCGCAAGTTCGTTTGAAAGCGTTCGCATTCCTTTTTCGCCTTTCGCATATTCGGAGAACACGTATTCGACAGCGCTGCGCCTGCTTTCATCGACAGAATAACCGTTGTTGTCCTCCCGAAACAGATACCCGATCGGCGCGGTCGAACCGTGACGTTTTCCCTGTTTCATCGTTTGCCGATAGCCGAACTTGACGCGTTCCGAGTTCTTGCGGCTTTCCTCCTGCGCGACGATCGCCATGATGGACAGACGAAACTCGGCGTCCTGCTCCATGGTGTTGAGATTGATATCCTCGATCAGTACGCCGACGTCGTATTTCAACAGGTCCCGGACGGTCTGCACGCAATCGACGATGTCGCGCGCAAAGCGGGAGACCTCTTTGGTCAGGATCAGGTCGAACAGACCGGCCCTCGCGTCGCGTACCATGTTCAGAAACTGCGGCCGCTTATCCGCACGGGTGCCTGTGATCCCTTCGTCGATATAGCCCGGAATATACGCCCAGTTCGAACAATCCCTGATCTTGCTTTCAAAGTATGCCGCCTGATGCGAAAGCGAGTCCAGCTGCTTCTCCTCATCGGTGCTGACACGCCCGTAAAAGGTGACGCGCAGGGGAATGTCTGAGATGCGCCTGCCGAGCAGCAGCTCGGTGCGGATCTCTTCAAGCTTCTTTTTCACCGTACCGTCCTTTCGTGAAACGCGCAGTTTCACAGTTCAGGATGCGGCACAGTTCATGCCGCTGCGCTTCGGTCAGAAGCCCCTGTTTCGTCAGCGCTTCGATCATGGCGTATTGCAGCCGTTCCATGATCCATTCTTTTTTGAATTGTTCGACCGGATATGCCGCCATGCCGTCCTCCGCACATAGAGATGGTAATGCTTATGCCGCAGAGACGGCATTATGAATCCTCGCGGCGGCGGTTTCAAAGCAAAAAACAGTCCCCGCTGTTTTTCGGCGGGGACCGGTGCGTTTGCGCTGCGGCTGTTATTCGTATTTTTTGCAGACGGGTTCGTTCTTGGCGGCGGATTCGGCGTCGTACCAGATCAGGTTGTTGCCGGTCTCCTTGTCGAACAGCTGGATGAGTTCCGGCTGTGTGTTGAAGTTGACCACAGCGCCCATCGAAACGTCGGTTTCCAAGCCCACCGTCGGAATGACCATGACGACTTCGTCGTCGCCGGACTTTGCGTGGATGTTGTACTCGCTGCCCATCATTTCACTGACCTCGATCTCGGCCTTGAGTTCGCCTTCGCCGACGGTGATGTGCTGCGGACGGATGCCTGCAACGATGTCGCAGGGCTGCACGTTGTTTTCTTTCAATGCCTTCTGCTGGAACGCGGACAGTTCGAAGCGGACGCCGCGGATCTCGGCATAGTAGACGCCGTTTTCAAGGAGCAGCTTACAGTTGTCGAAGAAGTTCATCACCGGCATGCCGATGAAGCCCGCGACAAACAGGTTGACCGGCTTGTTGAACACTTCCTGCGGCGTGCCGATCTGATTCACAAAGCCGTCCTTCATGATGACGATGCGATCGCCGAGCGTCATCGCCTCGGTCTGGTCGTGCGTGACATACATGAACGTCGTGTTGATGCGCTTTCTGAGCTTGATGATCTCCGCACGCATCTGGTTACGGAGTTTTGCGTCAAGGTTACTGAGCGGTTCGTCCATCAAAAATACCTTCGGATCGCGGACCATGGCGCGCCCGATCGCGACGCGCTGCCGCTGCCCGCCGGAAAGCGCCTTCGGCTTGCGGGAAAGGTACTGCGTGATGTCAAGGATCGCCGCGACCTCGCGAACCTTTTTGTCGATCTCCGCTTTCGGCGTCTTGCGAAGCTTCAGCGCGAACGCCATGTTGTCGTACACCGTCATGTGCGGATACAGCGCGTAGCTTTGGAAGACCATCGCGATATCGCGATCCTTCGGCGCGACGCCGTTCATCAGATTGCCGTCGATGTACAGCTCGCCGTCGCTGATCTCCTCAAGCCCGGCAACCATACGAAGCGTCGTGGATTTGCCGCAGCCGGACGGACCGACCAGTACGATGAATTCCTTGTCCTTGATCGTCAGATTCACGTCGTGGACCGCGGTCACCTTGTTGTCGTACACCTTTTTGAGATTCTTCAATACTACTTCCGACATACTGTTTTGCTCCGACCGCCCGGACTCCTCCGAAACGGTCTCATACGTGCCCGCGAGGGGCGCCGCACATTACGACAGGTCTCCACACTGCCGCACCGCGAGCAAGCGGTTTTTTCCTCCTTTATTTGCATGGTCGAAACGGCATGTCGTGGAGTGCCGCTCCGCCATTGATTACGTTGTTCAGATGGTCAGGTCGACCGCGCACGCGGGAGCGTCGGTCAGGGGAACGGTATTGCCCGCGATCTGTTTGCCGTTCACGAGCAGTCCTTTCGTTTCGCCGCGGCGCACCGTGATCTCATAGCGCGTACCGCGGAACATGCGGGAAAGACGGAAGCCGTCCATCGAATCGGGCAGGCACGGATCGACCGTGAGCCCGTCGTAATCGGGACGAATGCCGAGGATCCCCTGGCTCACGGCGACGAACGACCATGCCGCGGTGCCGGTCAGCCATGCGTTTTTCGCTTCGCCGTACGTTTTCGCGTCGCGACCCGCGATCGTCTGACTGTAACAGTACGGCTCGGTGCGATGGATCTCGCTCTTGTCTTCGATGTAGGCGGGGGCGTTGCGCGTATAGAGATCGAACGCGCCGTTGCCGTCCCGAACTTTGCAGTATGCCAGCGTGATCCATGGATTGTTGTGACAGAACACGGAGCCGTTCTCTTTATAGCCCGGCGGATAGGACGAGATCTCGCCGAGATAGTCATGGTATTCGGTATAGCAGGGGTGCAGCACCTCGATGCCGAATTCGTTGCCGAGCAGCGCTTCGGTCGACGCAAGCGCGCGTTTGCCGTATTCCGGACCGCCGATGCCTGCCATCACACAGAAGCCCTGCGGCTCGATGAAGATCTGCCCTTCCTTGTTTTCACGGCTGCCGATCGGGCGTTCGAACGCGTCGTACGCGCGGCGGAACCATTCGCCGTCCCAGCCGTATGCAAGCGTGGCGTCTTCGATCTCTTTGACCGATGCACGCACGGATACGGCTTCCTCTTTTCGCCCGATCCGGTCGCACAGCGCGGCGTATTCGCTGCCGTATTTCACAAACATGCCCGCGATGAACACGCTTTCCGCCTTGCCGCTCTCGAAGTTCGAGCAGGTCTGGAAGCTTTCGCCCGGCGTTAAGCTGAAGCAGTTCAGGTTCAGACAATCGTTCCAGTCGGCGCGGCCTATGAGAGGCAGTCCGTGCGGACCGCGGTGCGTGATCGTAAAGCCGATGCTGCGGCGCAGATGCTCCAGGAGAGGGACCTCGGTGCCTTCTTCGTTGTTGAACGGCGTCGGCACATCGAGGATCGAAAAGTCGCCGGTTTCACGGATATACGCGCAGGTGCAGGCGACCAGCCACAGCGGATCGTCGTTGAAGCCGGAACCGACGTCCGCGTTGCCGCGCTTTGTCAGCGGCTGATACTGGTGATACGTGCTGCCGTCAGCAAACTGGATGGACGCGATGTCGATGATGCGTTCCCGCGCGCGGTCCGGGATCAGATGCACAAAGCCCAAAAGGTCCTGGCAACTGTCACGGAAGCCCATGCCGCGTCCCGTGCCGCTTTCATAATAGGAAGCGCTGCGGCTCATGTTGAACGTGACCATGCACTGGTACTGGTTCCAGATATTTACCATGCGGTCGAGCTTTTCCTCGCTGCTCCGTACCGTGAAGCGGGAGAGGAGCGACGTCCAGTACGTGCAAAGCCCGTCCATCGCGGCGTCGAACTGTTCTTCGGTCTCGAACGCGGCAAGCATTTCATGCGCTTTTTCCTTATTGATTACGTTCAGCGCCGTAAACTTCCGATCCGTCGGATTTTCGACGTAGCCGAGCCGATAAAGAAGCGTCTTCGATTCGCCCGGCGCGAGGGTCAGGGAAAGCCGCAGCGCGGCGATCGGCGCCCAGCCCGCGGCGACGCTTTGGAAGGAAGTCCGCTGTTCGACTGCCTGCGGTTCGCTCCATCCGCGGAATCTGCCGAGGAACGTATCCCGATCGGTGTCGAAGCCGTCGATCGGCGCGTTGACGGAATAGAACGCGTAGTGGTTGCGGCGCTCGCGGTATTCGGTCTTGTGATAGACCGTGCTGCCCTCGATCTCGACCTCGCCGATGTTCCAGTTGCGCTGGAAGTTCGTGGAATCGTCGACCGCGTTCCAGAGGCACCATTCGACCGCGCCGTATACCGTCAGCGTTTTGACGTCCGTGCTCTCATTTTTCAGCACAAGCTTCTGCACTTCCATGTTGACGTGCATCGGCACCGTTACGCAAAGCGACGCGGAAACGCCGTTCTTTTTGCCCTCGAACACGGAATAGCCGAGTCCGTGGCGGCAGCGGTAACTGTCAAGCGGCGTTTTCGCCGGCAGGAACGCAGGGCTCCAGACCGTTTCGCCGTCGCAGATCCAGAAGCAGCGGCCGCCGTCGTCGTGCGGCACGTTGTTGTAACGGAACCGCGTGATGCGCCGAAGCTTTGCATCCTTATAAAAACTGTAGCCACCGCAGGTGTTGCTGATCAGGGAAAAGAATCCGTCGCTGCCGAGATAATTGATCCAGGGCAGCGGCGTATCCGCACGCGTGATCACGTATTCTCTTGCTGCGTCGTCAAAATAGCCGTATTTCATATGCAAATCTCCCGTTTCTGAGGATGACAGAGTACTTAATCGATTAAGTTCATTATAAGCAAGTGTTTGAAAAAACGCAAGATGTTTTTTGGAATTTGACAAAAAACAGCTGAAATTCGTCTCCGGAATGAAAAAATACCGGTAAAAAATCAAAAATTAGGGGTTGACGGGAAGAATAACAGACGCTATAATGAAACTGAACGAAATCGATTAAGTTCAGATTTCGCGAGAAGGGAAGCAGACACGGCATGGTTACGATCACAGACATAGCGAAAGCTTGCGGCGTATCCCGTGCAACTGTCAGCAAGGCATTGAACGGCGCGCCGGACATTGCGCCGACGACGGCAGAACGCATCCGGGATCGTGCGAAGGAACTCGGTTATCTTCCGAACGCGACGGCAAGAGCGCTGAAGGTCGGCAGAAGCTACAACATCGGGGTACTGTTCTCGGACGCAACGGGCGGCGGCATCTCGCACGAGTACTTCTCGCAGATCCTCGAAAGCGTCAAACGGGAATCCGAACGGCTGGGATATGACATCACCTTTATCGGTAAGGATCTCGGCGCGATGCAGATGGATTACTACGAGCATGCAAAGTACCGGAACTGCGACGGCGTGGTGATCGCCTCGGCGGATTTTACCGATCCGGTCATCGCAAGACTCGTGAACAGCGAGATCCCGACGGTCACGCTTGACTACACGTTTGACAGCAGAACGTCGATCCTTTCGGACAACGTACGCGGCATGGAAGCGCTGGTCAGGTTCGTGTATGAAAGAGGACACAGGAAGCTGGCCTTCATCCACGGAGAGAGCACCTCGGTCACGCAGAAGCGCATCGCAAGCTTCAAAAAGACGTGCGCATCGCTCGGCATCAGCGTTCCGGCGGAATACATTCGTCCCGCGGTGTTCCACGATCCGAGATCCAGCGGGCTCGCAACAAGAGCGCTTCTGGAACTTCCGGAGCGGCCGACCTGCATCTTCTACCCGGACGATCTGTCGTTTTTAGGCGGCATGAGCGAGCTGGAGCGGCACGGGATCTCGATCCCGAAGGACATGAGTGTCGTCGGATACGACGGCATCCCGCTTTCGCAGATCCTTCGCCCGCGGCTGACCACCTATCGGCAGGGCGCGGCGCGCATGGGCAGTGAAGCGGCACGGCTTCTGATCGAGCAGATCGAGCATCCGGATACATGGCTGCCGCAAAGCATCACCGTGGAAGGCGAACTTCTGGAAGGCAGCACCGTTCAGACAATCGGTTGAAGCGCGCAAGCGTTTTAATAAAGGAAAAGAGGAGCCGAAAAGGTTTCAAAAAACAAAATAAAAAAGGAGTAAACAATCATGAAAAAATTGGTCGCAATCCTGATGGCAGCTTTGATGCTCGTCGGCATCGTCGCCTGCACCGCAAAACCGGCTGAAAAGCCCGCAGATCAGCCCGCAGATCAGCCCGCAGATCAGCCCGTAGCAGAGCAGCCTGCAGCACAGGGCAAGGTATTCAATATCTATGCCTGGAACGAAGAATTCAAGGGATTCTTTGAGAAGTACTACACCGTACCCGAAGGCATCACCGTCAACTGGATCATCACGCCCAGCGACAACGGCGCATATCAGCAGAAGCTCGACGAGGCGCTCCTGAATCAGGCGAACGCCAAAGACGACGACAAGATCGACATGTTCCTCGCAGAAGCGGACTACATCGGCAAGTATGTTGATTCCGACTACACGATGGACATCTCCAAGATCGGCTTCACCAATGCCCCGACGCAGTATGAGTACACCATCAAGGCGGCTTCCGACGTGAACGGCGTCTGCAAGGGCGTTTCCTTCCAGTGCTGCCCGGCGGCGGTCATCTACCGCAAGAGCATCGCCAAGGACGTTCTCGGCACCGATGATCCCGCAGAAGTCCAGGCCGCGATGGATACCTGGGAGAAGTTCGACGCAGTGGCTGCGCAGGCAAAGGAGAAGGGCTATCTGATGACCGCTTCCTTCGCAGAGACGTTCCGCGCGTTCTCCAACAACTGCACGATGCCGTGGGTCGATGCAAACAACAACCTCCAGTTTGACCCGCAGATCACCAAGTGGATCGATCAGACCGATAACTACATCAAGAACGGCTACACCCTGACCGCGGGCGTGTGGGATGCCGAGAAGACGAACGAAATGTTCAAGACCGGCAAGACCATGTGCTTCTTCGGACCGGCGTGGTACTACAACTTCTGCATGACCAACGCGATGGATCCCGAACAGGGCTGCGTCGGCGACTGGTGCATCGTCAAGGGTCCGCAGGCATACTTCTGGGGCGGCACGTGGCTGCTTGCAGCAACCGGTTCCGACAACACCGAAATGCTGAAGGACATCTTTGAGACATTCACCGTGAACGAAGACGTCTGCACGAAGCTCGTCGCGAACGAAGGTCAGTTCCCGAACAACACCAATGTCGTCGACAAGTTCGCAAACGATCCGACCTGGGGCAACACCATGATCCTCGACGGTCAGAACGACACCGCAGTCTTTGCAGAGCTTGCGAAGGACATCAAGTGGGAGAACCACACCAACTACGACCAGATTCTGAACGAGGGTCTGCAGAACAAGTTGCAGGAATACTTCAACGGTTCTGTTGATAAGGACACCGCGATGAAGAACTTCTATCAGCTGATCAAGGAGACCTATCCGAACATCGTTCTGCCGGAAGCATAATCCGACTGTATACTGCGGCAGGGAATCCCCCTGCCGCAGTCTTTTACGAGAAACCCTTGGGAGGAGTATTCCATGGAACAGATCCAGACGGGAAAAACAAAGCGTAAGTCCGTCAGCTATGCAAAATGGGGGTACATTTTCATAGCGCCGTTCTTTATCGCGTATATCGTCTTTACGCTTGTCCCGCAGTTTTTAACGATTTACAACAGTTTTTTTGAGACGTATCGTGTCGGCCTTCAGCAGATCGGTCCGAACTTTGTCGGGTTTGACAACTACAAGGCGTTGTTTACGCCCGATTCGCAGGGAACGATTCTGATCCTCAAGTACGCGGCAAACACGATGATCCTGTGGATCATGGGCGCGGTGCCGCAGTTTGTGATCGCGATGCTTCTGGCGCTGTTTTTCACAAGCTATCGTCTCAATATCAAGGGGCAGGGCTTTTTCAAAACGGTCATCTACATGCCGAACCTCATCATGGCGGCGGCATTCTCGATGCTGTTCTATACGCTGTTCTCCCGTGTGGGCCCGATCCAGGCGCTTCTCGAAGGGTGGGGCGTCATCGATCACACCTTTGACTTCTTCGCGATCCGCATCAGTGTGCGCAGCATGATCGCGCTGATGAACTTTCTGATGTGGTTCGGCAACACGACGATCGTGCTGATGGCGGGCATCATGGGCATCGACCAGGCGCTGTTCGAATCGGCGACGATCGACGGCGCAAACTCCGTACAGGTCTTTTTCCGCGTTACGCTTCCGCTGTTGATGCCGATCTTCGTCTACTGCCTGATCACGGCCATGATCGGCGGTATCCAGATGTTCGACGTGCCGCAGGTCCTCTCCAAAGGCGACGGCGTGCCGAACGGAACGACCAGAACGCTCGTCATGTATCTGAACGGATACTTAAAGACCAAGAACCTCGGCATGTCCGGCGCGATCTCGGTCATCATGTTCATCATCACCGGCGGCCTCGGCGCCATCGTATACAAGATGCTTTCGGCGCAGTATAAGGAGCCGAAGAAGCACAGAGACAGAGGGAGGAACGTACAATGATCGGTATGACTGTCTCCGGTATCTGGAGAGAAACAGCGTCTGCTGTCGCCGATGCAGAGGGCGTCCCCGTATTCGGTGCATATTTCATATCCAACATGATCCTTGCGGTTCTCTGCACGGTCGGCGTGATCCTGAGTGTGATCGGGCTTGTGAACGGCATCCGCGGCAGCAAGCGTTCCGCTTCTGCGATCGTATTGAGCGTGATCGGGCTTTGCCTGTCTCTGGGCGGATTGGCGATCGCCGCGCTGAGCGTCTATTTCAACGTGACGCTCATCCGGATCGGCGAAGACGAGGTCCTGAAAAATACGGTTATTCTGTTGGAAGTTGCGGCATGGATCGTCGGCTTTATCGGTTTCGTGTTTGCGTTTATTGCATTCATTCGCAAGTTCAGCGAAAACACGAGAGGAAAGATCGAATTGGTGCTGCTTCGCGTGGTCGTATATACGATCCTCGTCTTTCTGACCTTCCTGTGCCTGTTCTTCTTCTATCTGATGATCATCAACGCGACGCGTTCCAACGCGCAGCTGGCGACCGGCTTCACGCTGCTGCCGAAGGGCAACTTCTTCGTGAACCTCAAAAACGCGTGGAACGACGCGTCGATCAACATCCCGCGCGGCATGCTCAACAGCTTGATCATCGCGCTGTCGAGCGCCGTCATCACGACCTACTTCTCGGCTTTGACGGCATACGGCGTGCACGTTTATGAGTTCAAGGGCAAGAAGCTGGTGTTCACATTCATTATGGCGATCATGATGATCCCGTCGCAGGTCTCCGCGCTCGGCTTTCTGCAGCTGATGAACAAGTGGGGGCTGACGAACAACTACATCCCGCTGATCGTGCCCGGCATCGCGGCGCCCGTCGTGTTCTTCTACATGAAGCAATACATGGAGAGCGTGCTGCCGCTTGAGGTCATCGATGCGGCGCGCGTGGACGGGTCGAACGAGTTCCGCACATTCAATACGATCGTGCTGCCGATGCTGAAGCCCGCGATCGCGGTGCAGATGATCTTCTCGTTCGTGAGTTCGTGGAACAACTACTTTATCCCTGCGCTGCTGCTGGACAAGGCGGAACTGAAGACCGTTCCGATCATGATCGCGCAGCTGAGAAGCGCGGACTATTCGAAATTCGACATGGGCAAGGTGTACATGTTCATCCTGCTGGCGATCCTGCCGGTGCTGATCATCTACATCATCCTGTCCAAGTCGATCATCAAAGGCGTTACCGCAGGCAGCGTTAAAGGATAATGATCTTCATTACCTTCCCTCCTGAAAACCGCTCTGGTCATGCAGGGCGGTTTCTTTCGATCAAAACCGTAATCGGAGGTTATCATGAGAACGTTTGAGGGCTATCAGAAAGGAATCAATCTCGGCGGCTGGTTTTCGCAGTGCGATCACACCGAAGACCGTTATGACAGCTTTATCACCGACGCGGATTTTGCCGTGATCCGTTCGTGGGGCTTGGACCACGTGCGCGTGCCGGTCGACTATGAGCTTTTGGAGGACGAAGACGGCAACCCCCGCGAATCGGGCTATGCGCGTCTTTTGCACACGGTCGACCTCTGCCGCCGAAACGGGCTCAATATGGTGCTCGATCTGCACAAAACGGCTGGGTTTTCATTTGATCCCGGCGAACGGGAAGCGGGCTTCTTCGAGAGCGAGAAGTATCAAAAACGTTTCTATGCGCTTTGGGAACGCATTGCGGAGCGCTTCGGCAAAGACAGCGACATGCTCGCCTTCGAGCTTTTGAACGAGGTGACGGAAAAAGACTATTGCGGGACATGGAACCGCATTGCGTCCGAATGTATCCGCCGCATCCGCAGAATTTCGCCGACGGTCAATATCCTCGTCGGCGGCTACTGGCACAACAGCGCAGTCTCGGTCAGGGACATCGACGTGCCGATCGACGAACACATCGTGTTCAACTTCCATTGCTACGAGCCGTTGATCTTCACGCATCAGGGCGCGTACTGGATGCAGACGATGGACCGCGCGTTCCGCCTGCCGGTCACGGCGACGTTTTCCGAAATGGCCGAAGCGGACAGGGCGCAGGGAACGCTGTCCTGCGCGGGATACGAGAACTATCCGCCGGAAACGACGCTGTCGCCTGCGTATTTTGAGGCGTTCATGGCGGACGCCGTCGCCGCCGCTGCGCGCAAAAACGTGCCGCTCTACTGCGGCGAATACGGCGTGATCGACAACGCAAAGCCCGAGGATGCGCTTGCCTGGTTTCGGATGATCCACGAAGCGTTTGAAAAGTACGGCGTCGGCCGCGCCGCATGGAGCTACCGGCAGATGGATTTCGGTCTCTGTGATCCGCGCATGGACGGCGTGCGGGATGAACTGCTCCGGGTTCTCTGAGGAAACGCCATGAAAAAGATATTGATCCTGATCGTAGCTTTGCTCCTGCTTGCAGGATGCGCAAAAACGCCCGGAAACGCCGTTTCGGACGGCAGAGCCCGTCCGTCCTCGTGCGGACGGCTGCAGGTGATCGACGGAAAGCTCTGCGGGAAGGACGGTAAGCCCGTCATGCTGCGCGGTGTCAGCTTTAACGGTCTGATCACGTCGGAATCGTTTCTGAATGATCCGTTGTTTGAAGAACTGTCGGACGCCGGGGTTAACCTTTTGCGGCTTCCCGTCTACACCTACGGCGTCGGGATCATCGGCTACTGCACGAAAGGCGACAAGGAACGGCACAAGCAGGATATCGCAGCCGGCGTCGAGCTCACAAAGAACCACGACATGTACGTCATCATCGACTGGCATATTCTAAGCGACGGCGATCCGAACACCTATCTGGACGAAGCAAAGGTGTTCTTTGCCGAAATGGCGGAAACATACGGCGACTGCAGCAACGTTCTGTATGAGATCTGCAACGAGCCGAACGGCGTGGACTGGCAGACGGTGAAGCGTTATGCCGAGCAGGTGATTCCGGTCATTCGGGAGAAGGATCCGGATTCCGTGATCCTCGTCGGAAATCCGGACTGGTCAAAGGACCTAAAAAGCGTCGCCGCCGACCCGCTTTCTTTTGACAACATCCTGTATTCGCTGCATTTCTATTCCGCGACGCACGGGCAGGAATACCGCGATTTGACCGAACAGGTGAGCAAGAGCGGTCTGCCCGTATTCGTGACCGAGTTCGGCATCACGGCGGCCAGCGGCGGACATCCGCGCGACAAGGAAAGCGCGGACGCATGGATCGATCTCCTGGAACGGGAGGGCATTTCGTATTGCATGTGGGCGCTTTCGAAAGCGCCGGAGGCGTGCTCGATGATCCGCTCGACCGTACCGAAAAGCAGCGGCTTTGCGCAAGACGATTACACCGAAACGGGGCTGTGGCTTTTCGACACGCTTTCGAAGCACACCGGACGATAACGACCGAAAGAGACAAGTCATTTCGACTTGTCTCTTTGTTTGCGCCGAGCTCGGAGTCCGGGCCGCCGTACTGCGCCATCAGGAGCTTCGCCATCCGCGGGTCGGGCTTGGTGATGCGAACGGGGTATTCGAGTCGTTTTTCATAGATCCACATAAGCTTGCCTCCTTAATTCTGCCACGGCCATTTTTGGTAGACCCAGCTTCCGGCGTCGTGCGTGCTGTTGCCGAAGTTCTCCAAAGGACCGAAGCGTTCGGTGTACTCGCCGCAAAGGCGATCGAGCGTTTCCGCATAAGCGTTGAAATCGTTCGTCGCGTCGAGGTCTTCGGGGTGGGTGTCAAGATAGAGCTGCAGTTCGACGAGCGCGAAGCGCACCTCGCCGATCTTCTGAAGAAGCGCCTGTTCGGTATAGCTTTCCATATTACGCCTCCCGATTTCTGCAGGTCGGATATTCGGAGACGAGCTCCGGGAAAAGCGTGCCGCGGGAGAGTGCTTCGCAGGGGCAGAAGCCCGCGCGGTACGCCTGATTCGGGAAATAAACGGTCGCAAGCGCACAGCCGCCGCTGCCCGGCATGCCGCAGGAATTGCCCGAGGAGACAGTGCCTGCGGGCACGACGTTGTCGACCGCGGTGGGATCGACGGCGGGAATGCGGTCTTGAAAGCAGCATCCGCCGTTTGCATAGGATTGTTGCATGGTCTTTCCTCCTTGGTTCTTTACTCCCATCGTATTATTTTTGCCCGAAAAGTGTGCGTATCCATGCGGCTTCACCCGTTCTTCGCGTTCTTTACCATGCAGTCCAAAGGCGCGTTATAGAGACATGCCATAAGGTACCGCTCGCCGCTACATACGTCGCCTGCAAATCGGTCAAGCTGGCTTTCCACGTAGTCGATGTGGTCGATCGTAAGAAGACGGAGCCGTTCGCGGATCGCGGCGTTGTCGAGCCGCGTGCCGTTTACCGAAAGGGACGGCATTCGATACATGGTCCCGATCGCCTGCTTCACGCTCTGCGCAAAGACCTGATCGAAAAAGGAATCCAAATACAGCGGTTCCAGGATCGCGTCAAGTCCCGTCGCGTCCTCGCGCGCGTTTGTACCGACTGACGGGACGTCGCCCATTATATCTTTACTGTTATTATTTATTTCCCGGCCATCCGGTGACCGGGGCGGGGGCGTCTCCTGACCGGGGGTGGGGTCGCCGCGTGACACTGCGGTCGTCACCTCGTGACGGTTTTGTTCGGCATCCCGCTTGCGTTCGACGTTCAAATAGTAGCGGTTGGCGCTTTGGCGAACGCGTCCGTTTCGGGACTTCATTCGGGTGGCTTCCGTACAGATCAGTCCGCCGTTTTTCAATTCTCCGATCGCTTTTTTCACGGTGTTCCGCGACATGCCGGTGTGCGCCGCAATCGTCTCGATTGCCGGAAAGCAGACGCCGTTCTTATCGGCGCAGAAGCAGAGGTAGGCATAGACCGCGACGGCGTAGGCGGAATAATCGCCCTCGAAAATCGCCGCCGGTACGTAAAAGGTCTTTCGCTTCGCCATTTTCCCGCCCTCCGTTTCTTCGCATACAGCATAGCAGAAAAACTTCGGACAATTTTCCCGGAATTTTGTCCGATTTGCATCGCGCAAAAATCGACGTAAATCTTGTGTAAAATGCCCGATTTTTCTTGCAATCCGAACGGGGAGGGCTTATAATAAACTATCATTTATCATGTATCTGCCGATATAGGTCCGGATGGATGGCCCGGACGTTTCTACCGCGGCGCCGCAGCCGCGACTATTGGGAGATCGGGAAACGCGAACGCTTTCGCGGTTTCTTGCGATATCGGCAGCAGGATCTCTGCTGCGATTTTTATTTTACGGGAGGGGAACATGCAGGAACTCAAAGAACGGATCCTCAAAGAGGGCAGGGTGCTTCCGGGCGACATCATCAAGGTCGACGGATTCTTAAACCATCGCGTGGACTGCGAGCTCATGAGCCACATCGCGGACGAGTTCGCAAAGTATTTCAACATCGACGACGTGGACATTCTGCTCACCGCAGAGGCGAGCGGCATTGCGCTGACCGCCGTCTGCGCGCTGCGCTACGGAAAGCCCATGGTCTACGCCAAGAAGGCGAAGAGCGACAACATCGAGGGCGGTCTTTTCAAGAGCGAGATCTTCTCCTATACCTATAAAAAGAAGGTCACGCTGCTCGTCGCTAAGGACTGGATCCAGCCCGGAATGCGCGTGCTCGTCATCGACGACTTCCTTGCCCGCGGCGAAGCGCTGCGCGGTCTCTGCGAGATCGTCGAGCAGGCGGGGGCGGAGCTTGTCGGCATCGGCTGCGCGATCGAAAAGGGTTTCCAGGGCGGCGGCGACCGTCTCCGCGAACGCGGCGTGAACCTCAAATCTCTCGCGATCATCGAGCATGCCGAGCCCGGCAAGATCGTCTTCCGCGACGACGAATGACAGATTGACAACTGTTTCAGGGAGGTAACGTATATGCCGATTCTCAATAGACCCGAAGCCATGGAACGCATCACCACCTCCGCGCAGGCGGAAGCGTTCATCAATGAACAGATCGCCGATATCCGCGCACAGGTCGGCGACAAAAAGGTGCTCCTCGCGCTGTCCGGCGGCGTCGATTCGTCCGTCGTCGCGGCGCTTCTGATCCGCGCGATCGGCAAGCAGCTCACCTGCGTGCACGTCAACCACGGGCTTTTGCGCAAGGGCGAACCCGAGCAGGTCATCCGCGTGTTCCGGGACGAGATGGACGCAAACCTCATCTACGTCGACGCGGTCGACCGCTTCCTCGATAAGCTTGCGGGCGTTTCCGATCCCGAAACGAAGCGCAAGATCATCGGCGGCACGTTCATCGACGTGTTTGCGGAGGAAGCAAGAAAGTTAGAAGGCGTCACGTTTCTCGCGCAGGGCACGATCTGGCCCGACATTCTTGAAAGCGAGCACGGCATCAAGGCGCATCACAACGCCGGCGGTCTGCCAGAAGATCTGAAGTTCGAATTGGTCGAGCCCGTCCGCATCCTCTTTAAGGACGAAGTGCGCGTCGTGGGCAAGACGCTGGGGCTTCCCGATAACATGGTCTACCGTCAGCCGTTCCCGGGTCCGGGACTCGGCGTGCGCTGCCTCGGCGCGATCACGCGCGACCGGCTCGAAGCGGTCCGCGAATCCGACGCGATCCTCCGCGAGGAGTTCGCAAACGCAGGGCTTGCAGGCAAGGTCTGGCAGTATTTCACGATCGTTCCCGACTTCAAGTCCGTCGGCATCAAGGACGGCAAGCGCGTCGACGAATGGCCCGTGATCCTGCGCGCGGTCAACACGCGCGACGCCATGACCGCAACGGTCGAGAACGTCCCGTTCGAACTTCTTTCCCGCATCACCGACCGCATCACGCACGAGGTCAAGGGCGTCAACCGCGTCCTGTTCGACTACACCCCGAAGCCCACCGGCACGATCGAGTGGGAATAAGAACCGATTATCAAAGTGCACACCAAGATTTGCAGAATGTGCAAAAAGGATTTGGCTGAGGAGATACAAAACGCGGCTTCGCGAGAGCTGACGAGACGCCGTAACACGGTGCAACGAAAAGAGAAGGATTATTTCATTGCGACGCCCCA
>JAFZIH010000132.1 GCA_017554455.1 Clostridia bacterium
ACACTGGCGACCAGATGATCCTGGACGGCCCGCACCGCAAGGGCGACCTGCAGCGTGCCCGCGCCGGCGCCGCCAACATCGTGCCCAACAGCACCGGCGCCGCCAAGGCCATCGGCCTGGTCATCCCCGAGCTGAATGGCAAGCTGATCGGCTCCGCACAGCGCGTCCCGGTCGCGACCGGCTCCACCACGATCCTCGTCGCGGTCGTCAAGGGCAAGGACGTCACCAAGGAAGCAGTCAACGCGGCCATGAAGGCGCAGGCGAGCGAGTCCTTCGGCTACACCACCGAGAAGCTCGTCTCCTCCGACATCATCGGCATGACCTATGGCTCGCTGTTCGATGCGAACCAGACCATGGTCCAGAAGATCGACGACGATACGTATCAGGTACAGGTCGTGTCCTGGTATGACAACGAGAACAGCTACACCTCTCAGATGGTCCGCACCATCAAGTACTTCGCAGAGCTGTAATTCACAGAAAGCTGTGCCCGGGAGCGCATCCCGGGCATTTTTATATATAAATCGCCGCGTTTTTACAAAAAACACTTTTCAATCCAGGAAAAAATGATATAATGTGTACTGCAAGTGAATGTACCCAAAGGGAGGATTCCAGATGGAGAACAACGACAACAAACGCAAAAAGAAAGTCATATCCGGCACGGCAACCCTGAATCGCCGTGACGACAATCCGGTCGAAACGAACGGGCCCGTCGGACGGAAGGACGGCTATCAGGGCAGAAAGACACAATTCGGCGCAAAGAAGCCCGCAAGCGGCAGCAGCGAACAAAGCGGAAACATACTGTCTTCGCTGTTCGGCGCGCAGCAGAGCCAGAACACGGGCAGCCAGTCGTCCGGGACGCAGAACACGCAGCAGACCTTTACGACGGAGGATCTCGGCGGCAATGCGGGCGGCACGGGCGGTACAACAGGTACGACCGGAACCGGAAGCGGCCTTTTGAAGGGCGGCTGCATGAAGATCGTTCTGATCATTCTTGCGATCGTTCTGGTCTTTTTCCTGATCCGCTGCATCTTCGGCGGCAGCTCCTGCTCGATGGGGGATATGTTCTCCGGCGACAGCGGCATTACCGATATCGGCGGCAGCGACACGCTCCCGGACAATTCTGTGCAGCAGGGGTACACGTCCGATCTTCTGTCGCAGTTGTTCCAGGCGAGCGAGGATCCGTTTGACGCGACGGACAGCAGCGCGCCTGCAGCGATCTCCGCAAGCACGTCGAGCATTGATGCGGATTACACCGTTTCGAACAAGTCCCGCGAACGCTATACGACGATCAGGGGAAACGGCAAGGACACCGTTACCGTCATGGTCTATCTTTGCGGCAGCGACCTTGAGAGCGAACACAGCATGGCGACAGCGGACCTCAATGAGATGCTGCACGCGAACCTCAACGACGACAAGGTCAACATCATCGTCGAAACTGGCGGCGCGAAGAAGTGGAACAACTCGGTCATTTCGAACAAGACCAATCAGCGCTATCGCGTGACGAACAAGGGGCTCGTGCGGCTGGACGACAACGTCGGCAAAAAGAGCATGGTCGACCCGAACACGCTTACGAGCTTTATCCAGTTCTGCGCAAAGAACTACCCCGCGAACCGCTACATGCTGATCATGTGGGATCACGGCGGCGGCGCGATTTCCGGCTACGGCTACGACCAGACGGCGAGCGGCACGATGACACTCGACAAGATCAATTCCGCACTCAAAAAGGGCGGCGTCAAGTTTGACTTCGTTGGCTTTGACGCGTGCCTGATGGCGACGCTCGAAACAGCGCTCGTCACTGAGCCGTACGCGGACTATCTGATCGCGTCCGAAGAAGCTGAACCCGGCACCGGCTGGTATTATACGGATTGGCTTACCGCGCTTTCGAAAAACACCTCGATCGGCACGGTGGAACTCTCTAAAACGCTGATCGACGACTTCACCGATGTATCCAAGAAGAACTATCCGGGCTGCAACACGACGCTGTCCATCGTGGATCTGGCGGAGTTTGCGGGCACCGTTCCGGATGCGTTCAACGATTTCTCGGCGGACATTTCGAAGATGCTCGACGACAAGGACTACAAAAAGGTCGCGGACGCCCGCGCCGACGCGCGTGAATACGGCGTTTCGTCAAAGGTCAATCACATCGACGTGATCGACTTTGCGACGAAGATCGGCAGTACAAAAGCAAACGCGCTTGCGAAAGCATTGAAGGGCTGCGTGAAGTACAACCGTGCGTCCGTGTCGATGAAGAACTCGAACGGCCTTTCGATCTATTTCCCGTATTCGAGCTTCAAGAGCATGAACTCCGCCGTTTCGCTGTACAGCACCATCGGCGTTTCGAGCGAATACTCCCGCTGCATCAAGAGCTTCGCAAGCCTGGCCGCGGGCGGTCAGATCGCGACGGGCGGCACGACAAGCTCGGCCTACGGCTCGCTGTTCGGCGACTACAGCAGCACGCCGTCGTCTTCCTCTGGCGACATCCTCGGAACGCTGCTCGGCGGTTACCTCGGCGGTTCGGGCAGCAACGATTCGCTGTCCTCGCTGTTCGGCGGTTCACAGTCGTTCTACGGCGGCTCGTCCTCCGGCGGTGCGATGGATTTCCTCGGCAGCATCCTCGGCGGCGATTCCTCGGGCTGGTTCGATTCGGGCAGAGCGCTTGCGTATAAGGACTACTATAACGAAAACAGCCTGACCGTCGCGGATATGGAGCTGACGGAGAAGTCGGAAGGCGAGTACGTTCTCGAACTGAGCAAGGAAAAGTGGGACCTCGTCAAGTCGATCCGGATCAACGTGTTCGCGAAAGAGGACGATCACTACGTTGACCTCGGTATGGACAACGCGGACGTCATCGACGCGAACGATGAAGGCATGCGCGACGCGGACGGCAATCTGCGCATCAAGTTCGACAATTCATGGATGACCGTAAACAGGCAGCCGGTCGCATACTACTTTATGGAATATGTCACCGACGGTGAACACTGGGCGGAGGTCGGTTACGTTCCGATCCTCCTGACCAGAGAGAGCGACGAGATCAAAAGCGAACTCTACTACATGTTCATCGTGTTCGACAATGAGATCGAAGGTCACGAGAACGGCTACGTTGCAGGCGTACAGCCCGTCTACAATGACTCCGAAACGCCGACGCTGTCCAAGGGATTCATCCGGCTCAAGGCAGGAGACAAGATCGACTTCATCTTCGACTGCTACAGCGCGGACGGCACCTATGAGAACAGCTACATCTACGGGAAGCAGATCACCGTGAAGAATGATCTGACCGTCGGATACATGGACATCGGCGGTCTCGAGTGCGACGTCACCTACTGCCTCACCGATATCTACGGCAACGAGTTCTGGACGGAAGCGCTTACGTTCGAATAAGAACAAATGAAAAAAGAACGCCTCGGGAATGATCCCGGGGCGTTTTTAATTGCATGAAACGTGAAGCGTTATATTGTTACGGCGCTCTGCGAATCGCGGTGCAGATCGCGCGCAAGCGCATAGGCATAGAGGTCGGTGGAAAGCGCGTCGATCTGAAGTGAGGCGCGGGCGACGTCCGAGCAGTTCTGAACGTCGGAGTGGCGGAGGATTACCGGCGCGGCGGCGCGGCTTGCCATGGCGGCCAAAAGTCCGCGTCCCATGCGCTTCATGCCGAGCACGTGCAGGTACATATTGTCGACGTTTTTTCCGACGGCGTCCGCAAGTCCCGCGGGCACGTGCAGCAGCGCGGAGACGAGGATGCGCTTGCACCGCGCGAGCGTGTAGCGCTTGGACTTGATCGCGTCGAAAAGGGACGGAAGATCGATCGCTTCGCGTGCGGCACGGTAAAGCACCTGTTCGAACCCCTCGGCAACCTCGGGAAGCTCCTTGAGTTCGTCGAGCGACATGGAACGCAGCCGGTACAGAAGCATTGCGCCGAACAGGTCGAACGTGACCGGGAACTGCGCGTCGAAGCGCATGGCGGCGGCAACGCTCATCGGCATCGCGTCATAGACCGATTCGTCGCCGTTTTTGAGTGCTTCCCGGATCGCCGTCGCGCTCGAAAGGGCGCCGGTCAAAACCGTGCTGTTGTATTTGTTTCCGATGCGGCGGATCGGCAGCGGACGGATCTCCGGCGCAAAGCGGTTCAGCGCTTTGAGGTACTCCACGGCGAGAATGTTGTTCGGCTCCTGCAGAGCAGCAAGTTCGTCCTCCGGAATGCCGTAATCCTTCAGCGCGTCGTACTGCGCGCGCGGATAGGACTTGCCCTGCTTCAGATGGTGCATGAGGTAGATCTTGAGATTCGGCGGTTCGCGCTCCAGAATGTCCGCGAGGTGGTAGAGCACGTTCACGTCGTCGGTCTCCACGCCGAACGCGAGGTCGGTCACCACTCCGGTCGCGGCAAGCGTTTTCACCGCGCCTTCCGCAAAGCGTTCCGCGCTCGACACCGCAAACACGGTCGGGATCTCGACGACGAGATCCGCTCCGCCCATGACCGCCCATTCGGCACGGGTGAACTTATCGGTGCAGGCGGGCTCGCCGCGCTGTACGAAGTTGCCTGACATGGCGACGACGCAGAACTCGGTTTCGGCCTGCTTTTTGGATTCCTCCATGTGATAGATGTGTCCGTTGTGCAGCGGATTGTATTCCGCGATGATCCCAACGACGCGCATGAAAGCACCCTCCTTGCAATTTGCAAAAATATATCCAAAACAAGTATATCATTTTTTGCGCAGATGTGTTAAAATAATTTGTAAATCTATATTGGAGGATTTTGTTATGTCATTGATGGAACAGATCAAGGCAAAAGCAAAGGCGGATCAGAAGCACATTCTGCTGCCCGAGGGAGCCGAAGAACGCACCGTGCAGGCGGCAGCCCGCATCACGGCGGAGGGCATCGCAAAGGTCACGCTGTTCGGTAAGCGCGAGGAGATCGAGGCAGTCGCAAAGAAGTTCGACGTCTCGCTCGAGGGCATCGACACGATCGACCCGGAAACGCATCCGGATTATCAGACGTACGTCGACCGTTTCTATGAGATGCGCAAAGCGAAGGGCGTCACGCCCGAAAAGGCGGCCGAGATGATCAAGAACCCGCTGTTCTTCGCGGCGATGATGATCAAGGACGGCAAGGGTGACGGCTTCGTTTCCGGCGCGATCAACACCACGGGCAACACGCTCCGTCCGGGTCTGCAGATCATCAAAATGAAGCCCGGCATCAACACGGTTTCGAGCTTCTTCATCATGGAGATCCCGAACAAGGCGTACGGCGACGACGGTCTGATGATCTTTGCGGACTGCGCGGTCAACATCGACCCGACCTCCGAACAGCTTGCCGAGATCGCGATTTCGTCCGCGGCGAGCGCAAAGGCGCTGTGCGGCATGGACGCGCGCATCGCGATGCTGTCGTTCTCCACGAAGGGCAGCGCAAAGCACGACAACGTCGACAAGGTCCGCATCGCGACCGAGATGGTCCACGAGCGCGCACCGGAGCTGATGGTGGACGGCGAACTGCAGGCGGACGCCGCACTCGTCGAAAAAGTCGGTCAGCTCAAGAGCCCGGGCAGCCCCGTCGCCGGCAAGGCGAACGTGCTGGTCTTCCCGGACCTTCAGGCAGGCAACATCGGCTACAAGCTCGTCCAGCGTCTCGCAGGCGCGGAAGCGATCGGCCCGATCTGCCAGGGCTTCGCGGCGCCGATCAACGACCTGAGCCGCGGCTGCAGCGTCGAGGATATCGTCTCCGTCGTGGCGATCACGGCAGTACAGGCACAGAACATGTAAAGCGGAGGGAAAACGATGAGATCCATTCTTGTAATCAACGCAGGCAGCTCTTCTCTGAAGTATCAGCTGATCGACATCGACACCGAGAGCGTTCTCGCAAAGGGTCTTTGCGAGCGCATCGGCATCGACGGCAAGCTGACCTATAAGCCCACGGGCGGCGACAAGCTCGAAAAGGACGCGGCAATGCCGACGCACAAGGAAGCGATCGCAATGGTGCTCGACGTGCTCGTTGATCCGCAGATCGGCGTCATCTCCGACATGAAATCCATCGTTGCGGTGGGTCACCGCGTCGTCCACGGCGGCACGAAGTTCACCAAGTCCGTGCTGATCACCGACGACGTCATCAAGATGATCGAAGAGTGCATCCCGCTTGCGCCTCTCCACAACCCCGCAAACCTCATGGGCATCAACGCCTGCCGCGCCGTCATGCCGGAGACCCCGATGGTCGCCGTGTTCGACACCGCTTGGGGCATGAGCATGGAGCCGAAAAACTACATCTACGCGCTGCCGTATGAGATCTATGAAAACTATCAGGTCCGCCGCTACGGCTTCCACGGCACGAGCCACATGTTCGTCACCGGCGAAGCGATCAAGCGCCTCGGAAGAGAAGGCGATCCGACCGTCCGCGTGATTTCCTGCCACCTCGGCAACGGTTCTTCCGTGAGCTGCTCGAAGGGCGGCAAGTGCGTCAACACCTCGATGGGTCTGACGCCTTTGGAAGGTCTTCCGATGGGCACGCGCTGCGGCAGCATCGACCCGGCGATCGTTCCGTTCCTCGTAAAGGCAATGGACGTTCCGGCGAAGGAGATCGATACCATGATGAACAAGAAGAGCGGCATGCTCGGCGTTTCCGGCGTGTCCAGCGACTTCCGCGATCTGTGGGCGGCAAAGAACGAGGGCAACGAGCGTGCGGCGCTCGCGCTCGATATGTTCGCGCAGGGCGTCAAGCGCCTAATCGGCGGCTATGCCGCGGAGATGGACGGTGTGGACTGCATCGTCTTCACGGCGGGCGTCGGCGAGAACGACGCGGCAACGCGTGAGCTCGTCATGCGGAACATGGACTACCTCGGCATCGACTTCGATTTCGAGCTGAACCGCACCGCGCCGAGAGGCAAGGAAGTCGTGCTTTCAAAGCCCGGCTCCAAGGTCACCGTCATGGTCCTGCCGACCGACGAAGAGCTTGCGATCGCAAGAGATACCGCTTCGATCGCTCTGTAAGAATACACCCGGGTCGCGGAATGTTGTTCCGCGGCCCTTTTTATGCCGATGCGATACGTGCTGCGCAAAAACACGGACGTTTCCGACGCCGTTATAGGGGATCTCCGGACCCGGTTCGGCTTTTCAAGACCGTTTGCCGCCATGCTCATTCGGCGCGGTCTCATTACCGACGCCGCGATCGAATCGTTTCTGCATCCGGAAAAGAACGAGCTTCCCGATCCGTTTTCGTTTGCCGATATGGACCGTGCCGTCTCGCGTGTGAAACGCGCGATCGGGGCGGGCGAACGCATCTGTGTGTACGGCGACTACGACACCGACGGCGTCTGCGCGACCGCGATCCTGACCGACGCTCTCCACACCCTCGGCGCAAATGTGATGTTTCTGCTGCCCAGCCGCTTCGGCGAGGGCTACGGGCTGAACTGCGGCGCCGTCGACGCCATGCGCGCGGACGGGGTGCGGCTGATCCTCACCGTCGACAACGGCATTTCCGCGCACGCGGAGATCGCGTACGCAAAGACGCTCGGCATGGATACGGTCGTGACCGACCATCACCGCTGTCACGAAACGCTGCCGGACGCGGAAGCGGTCGTATGCGCCTCGAGAACCGATCAGGATCCGGCGCTCGGCGCGCTTTGCGGGGCGGTTGTCGCAATGCTCGCTGCGGACGCGCTCGGCGTGCGGATCGGAAAATACCTGCCGATCGCCGCGCTTGCGACGATGGCAGACGTCGTGCCGCTCAACGAAACGAACCGCGCGATCGTCCGGAAGGGTCTGCCGCTTATCGGCATGCAGCCGGGACTTTCCGCACTTCTGGACGCCGCCGGTGTTGCGGAGATCACGGGGGAGAGCGTGCTTTCGTTCATCCTTGCGCCGCGAATTAACGCCGCGGGGCGCATGGGCGACGCGACGCGGGCGGTGTGGCTTTTGATGACCGACGATCCGGAGGAACGAAAAACGCTTGCGGCAGAGCTCGAAAGCGACAACGTCCGCCGCCGCGCCGAAGAGCAGCGCATTTTCAGGGAAGCGGAAGCGCAGATCACGGAACCCGAACCGCGCATCCTCGTGCTCAGGGGAACGGACTGGAACACGGGCGTCATCGGCATCGTTGCGTCGCGTATTCTGGAACGGCACCATTGCCCGGTCCTGCTGTTTTCCGAGGTAAACGGATTGCTTGTCGGCTCCGGCAGAAGCGTTCCCGCCGTCGACCTCTTTCAGCTTCTCACGCGCCATAGGGAGCTGCTTTTACGCTTCGGCGGACATCGGCTCGCCGCAGGCGCAACGATCGAAATCAGCACGTTTGAGACGCTCCGTAAAGCCCTTATGGACGATCTTTCGGAACGGTTCCCCGATGGGCTGCCGGAGGAGGAACGGCTTGTGGAGGACCGGCTTGCGCTTTCCGAGATCACGCCGGCGTTTGCACAGGAGCTCACATATCTCGCGCCGTTCGGCGAGGAGAACCGCGCGCCGCTGTTTCTGATCGAGGGAACGCTTTCCGACGTTCGGACGATGGGCAGGGACGGCGCGCACATCGGCGCGAAGCTTTCCGACGGAAACACGACCGTGCGCATCGTTTCATTCGGCAACGGCGACCGCTACGCGGACTGGAGTACGATCAAAAAGGCGCGTGCGTACGCCGCGCTCGAGCTCGGAAGTTATCAGGGTCGACCGGAGGTATCGGTCCGAACGGAAACGGTCGAATGTCCTGTCGACGAAACGGTGCGGGACGCGATCGCCGAATGTATCCGCGCGATCCGAAGCGGGAAACCGCTTCCGGACGCGGAAACGCTGAAACTGCTTCCAAGGGTTTCGGATGCGGAGATCCGCGCGACCTACCGCGCGCTGCTCCCGCGATTGAAAAGAGGCACGCCGCGCGACTGCCTCACGGAAACGGAACAGACCGCGCTGCTGCCGCTTCTCGAGATCGGCGTTGTGCGGTATGAAAACGGCAGATTTTTCGCCGAACCGGTACAGGAAAAGAAACAAATTCAAAATGCCCTCTTGTATCCGGTGATCATTTCAGGTAAAATATAAAGGTTCAGAGAAAGGAGGACGCTTATGGAGGAACGGTTGATCGCAATGTTCACCGAACGGTTCGGTGAGGAACAGGGCAAGCTGATGGCGGAAGCGATCGCGTTTGCGTCGCGCGTGCACTGCAACCAGAAGCGCGACGACGGAACGCCGTTTATCACGCATCCTTTAACCGTCGCGTCCTACCTCCTCGATATGGGCATGGACGCGCCGACCGTGATCGCAGGCGTTCTGCACGACACCGTGGAGGACGGGGACAACGTGCAGATCGCGGACATCGAGAAGATGTTCGGTCGTGAAGTTGCGTTCCTCGTCGACGGCGTCACAAAGCTTACCAAATCCGGGAAGCAGACGTACGTCACCAAAAAGCAGGAGCAGACGGAAAACCTCCGAAAGCTCTTCCTCGCGATCGCGGAGGACGTGCGCGTCGTCATTATCAAGCTTGCCGACCGTCTGCACAACATGCGCACGATCGACGTCTGCACGCCCGCAAAGCAGATCAAAAAGTCCAAAGAGACGATCGAGGTCTACGCACCTTTGGCGCACCGCTTCGGCATGGGCGCGATCCGAAGCGAGCTCGAGGATCTTTCGTTCCGTTACCTGATGCCCGAGGAGTATGAGAACATCAAGGCGCAGGTCGACGTGCAGCAAAAGGAGCGTCTGGAGCTGCTTTCGAGCGCGATGGAAAAGATGAAGGAGCTCTTGAAGGAAGCGAACATCGAGGGCAGCGTTTCGGGGCGACCGAAGCATCTGTATTCCTCGTACCGCAAGATGCAGCGCAACAACTGCACGCTTCACGAGCTCTACGACCTCATCGCGATCCGCATCATCGTGGACACGGTCACGGACTGCTACGCGGCTCTCGGCGTCGTTCACGCGACGTGGAAGCCACTGCCGGGCCGGTTCAAGGATTATATCGCCATGCCGAAGCCGAACCTGTACCGTTCGCTGCACACGACGGTCATGGACGAGCACGGCATCCCGTTTGAGGTGCAGATCCGCACGAAGGAGATGCACGCGACCGCGGAATACGGCATCGCGGCGCATTGGATGTATAAGGAAGGCCGTCAGTCCATGACGGAGCTCGACCGCAGAACGGCGTGGCTTCGGCAGGTGCTGGAAGCCGATCAGGACGCGGAGGACAGCAAGGAATTCGTCGACAACATCTTAAAGGACTTTCTCGGCGAATACGTCTTCGTGCTCACGCCGAAGGGCGAGATCATCGACCTGCCCGTCGGCTCGACGCCGCTGGACTTTGCGTACCGCATCCACACGAAAGTCGGACATCATTGCCAGCACGCCCGCGTCAACGGAAACGTCGTGCGGCTCGATTATAAGCTGAAAACGAACGACGTCGTCGAGATCATCACGTCCAATTCGCAGCCGGGACCGAGCCGCGACTGGCTGTCGATCGTCAAGACGCAGACGGCGAAGAACAAGATCCGGCAATGGTTCAAGCACGAGAACCGCGAGGAGAACATCCAGCGCGGCCGCGAAATGCTCGAGGAAGCCGCAAAGCGGCACGGGCAGAGCTTGACGATCCTGATGAAGCCGGAGTATCTTGCCGACGTTCTGAAGCGCCACAACTTCGCCACGGTCGAGGACCTCTATTCCGCGATCGGCTTCGGCGGCGTATCGGCGGGACAGGTGCTGCATAAGCTCATCGACCTGCACCGCAAGGAGGAACGCCTCGACGAACTCAAGAAGCGCTTCGAGGAATCCGAACAGGAGCTTCCGAAAAAGCCGGTGCATCGGGCGAATCCGAAGGGCATCTACGTCCACGGCGATCCGGGCATGGCGGTGTTCTTCGGAAACTGCTGCAATCCCTTGCCCGGCGATCCGATCGTCGGCTACGTCACCCGCGGCAGGGGCGTTTCCGTGCACCGCGCGGACTGCAAGAACGTCCAGAGTTTGATGCAGGAAGCCGACCGCATGATCGAGGTCGAATGGGCGCTGGACGAGCATACGAGCTTCTCCGCGACGATCCGCGTGTTCATCGAGGACAAGCCGGGCTCGCTCATGGAGGTTTCGAAGGTGCTGTTGAGTTTGAACGTCAACATGACCGATCTTTCGAGCCGGTCGACCGATGACGGCTACGCGGCGATGGAGATCACCTGCACCGTCACCGGCGCCGAGCAGCTCAAAATGATCATCGCGAATCTCAAAAAGATCAAGCAGGTGATCGACGTATTCCGCGTATAAGGAGGAAGCCATGCGAGCAGTCGTACAGCGCGTGACTGAGGCAAGTGTAGTCATCGACGGCGAAACGGTCGGCGCGATTTCCGACGGTCTCTGCGTTCTTTTGGGCGTATCGACAGACGATACGGAAGCGGACGCGGATTACATCACGGAAAAGCTTTTGGGCCTTCGCATCTTCGACGACGAAAACGGCGTGCCGAACAAATCCGTACTCGATATTTCCGGCGCGATCCTTCTCATTTCGCAGTTCACGCTTTTGGGCGACGCGCGGAAGGGCAGACGTCCGAGCTATATTTTTGCGGCAAGACCGGAGCAGGCGATCCCGCTTTACGAGCGCTGCATTGCGCGTTTACGCGCTTCGGTTCCGGTCGAGACGGGACGCTTCGGCGCGGACATGAAGGTTTCGATCCAAAACGACGGACCGTTTACGATCCTTTTGGATTCCAAGAAAGGTTTCTGACATGATTTTACTGAGCTATCCCTGCGGACCGGTTGCGGCAAATATGATCTTTGTCGGCGCGGACGGCGCAAAAACCGTTGCGGTCATCGACCCGTCCGACGCGGCGCTTGCCCTTGCGATTATAAAGGAGCACGGCTGGACACTGTCCGATATCCTCGTGACGCACCGGCATTTCGACCATCTTTTGGGCGTTGCGGGGCTCAAAAAAACGACCGGCGCGAAGATTTATATCTCCGAGACGGACGCGGACGGGCTGAGAAGCGCGCGTGCAAGTCTTGCTTCGATGGCGGGCGAAACGCAGGAGCCGGTCGAGCCGGACGTGCTTTTGCACGACGGCGATACATTCGAGGCGGCGGGGCTTCATTTCCGCGTTCTCGAAACGCCGGGACACACCGCGGGCGGGCTCTCGTTCGTCTGCGACGAACAGCGCTGCGCGTTCGTCGGCGACACGCTTTTTGCCGGCGGCTACGGCAGATACGACCTGTCGGGCGGCGATTATAACACGCTGTCGTGCTCGATCAAAAACGTCCTCTTTGCGCTGCCGGACGATTATCGGCTGTATCCCGGGCACGAGGAATCGACGACCGTTGCGGAGGAGAAGCGCAGCAATCCGATCAACTTTGAGGGCCTATGGTTCGACTGATCACCAATACACCCCAATATGCAAATGACATCGCCGAGGAGATCCGCATGTTCCTCGGCCTTGTTTCGATCACACCGGACGAAACGCCGGAAACGACGCTGACGATCTCGGCCATGCTGAACGACGCGGACAAAACCGCGACTGCTATGGCGGGCGGGGACCCGATCACCGTTTCCTATACTGTGGACGAAACGGATCCGCTCGATCGGAAGCGACAGGAAAAGCGCGCGTTGAAGCGCGCGGTCTATGCGCTGATGCAGCGCCTGTATCCAACCGAAATGCCATGGGGGAGTTTGACCGGCATCCGTCCGACAAAGCTTTTGCGCGAGCTTTGCCTTCGCGTCGGGGACGAGGAAGCCGTGCGGCAGTTTCGCGAGGTCTTCTCCGTGCGCCTCGACAAGCTCCGCCTTGCCGCGACGATCAACGCGGTGCAGAAACCGGTCATTGCGTCGGTGCAGCCGAATGACGTCGATATCTACGTTGGGATCCCGTACTGCAAAACGCGCTGTCTCTATTGCTCGTTCGGCGCGGAGATCGCCAAAAAGAACGCGATCGCGGAATACCTGCCGTATCTTTTCAGGGACATCGAAAACGGCGCGCGGCTTGTGCGCGACGGCGGATATCACGTCCGCGCGACGTACCTCGGCGGCGGCACGCCGACCGTGCTTTCGGCGGAGGAGCTGGACGCGCTTCTGACGCATTTCAAAACCTGCTACGGCGGTTTCGGCGCGGAATGCACCGTGGAAGCCGGCAGACCCGATACGATCACAAAAGAAAAACTTGCGGTTCTGCGCGCGCACGGCGTGGAGCGCATCTCGATCAATCCGCAGACGATGTCGGACGAAACGCTCCGCCGCATCGGCAGGGCGCACACGGCGGCGGAGATAAAAGAAGCGTTCGCGATCGCGCGGGAGATGGGCTTTTCCTCGATCAATATGGACCTCATCGCTGGCTTACCCGGCGAAACGGTCGCGGACTTTGAACGCACGCTTGCGGAGATCAAGGAACTGCGTCCCGACAACCTCACCGTGCATACGCTTGCAATCAAGCGTTCGAGCCGATTGAAGGATCAGCTGGACAAGTATCCGCTGCCGCCGCGTTCGGACGTGGAAACGATGATCGACATGGGATTTTGTGCGGCGCGGGAGATCGGGCTCTGGCCGTACTACATGTATCGGCAGAAATACCAGAACGGCAACCTCGAAAACGTCGGTTACGCGGCGCAATCGAAGCTATGCGTCTACAACGTGGACATGATGGAGGAGACGACTTCGATCATAGCGCACGGCGCGGGCGCGATGACCAAGCGCGTGTTCGATTCCGAGAACCGCGTCGAACGTATCCCGAACCCCAAGGACGTCCCGACCTACGGCGCAAAGCTGGATCTATTGGATCAGCAAAAACGTGCATTGTTTTTGCGCTGATTTTTCTTGACAAGCCGGTTTTGCATGGTATAATAAGCGCAAAGCGTTGAACGGAAGAGTACCCGCCGTATCGAGTAAAGAGAGCGCGTCCGCGGCTGAAAGACGTGCGGAGAGAAAACGGGGAAGGACAGCCGGAAGCTGCATGCCGGAGGAAAAAGGCATGACGGAGACCCTTCGTTATCGGGGAAAAGCGCGCAGAGTATTCTGCGAAACAGGGTGGCACCGCGGTCCTTCCGTCCCTATCATGGGCGAAAGACCGCGATTTTTTGTATAGGAGGAAGCTATGGCATACAAGGCGCCGAAAGGCACAAAGGACGTACTCCCGGAGGAGAGCTATCGCTGGCAGTACCTTGAGAGCACGATCCGCAAAATCGTCAGAAAATACGGACTTCTGGAAGCGCGTACCCCGTGCATCGAGCACACCGAGCTCTTCTTGCGCGGCGTGGGCGACACGACGGACATCGTACAGAAGGAAATGTACACGTTCACCGACAAGGGCGACCGCAGCATTACGCTGAAGCCCGAAGGCACGGCGGGCGCGGTCCGCATGTTCGTGGAAAACGGACTGTTTTCTGAAGCCCAGCCCACCAAGATGTATTATCTCTACTGCCCGGTGTTCCGCTACGAACGTCCGCAGGCGGGACGGCTAAGAGAGCATCACCAGTTCGGCGTGGAGGTCTTCGGATCCAATAGCCCCGCGGCGGACGCGGAGGTTATTTCGATCGCGTCGGAACTCTTTCGGACGCTCGGCTGCACGGACCTCACCATCAAGCTGAACAGCATCGGCTGCCCGAAGTGCCGCGGACGCTATCAGCAGGCGCTGAAGGAGTATCTTTCGAGCCGCTACGACGAGCTTTGCGAAACGTGCAAAACGCGCTTCGAGACGAACCCGCTGCGGATCCTCGACTGCAAGGTCGATTCCTGCAAGGAGATCGTCAAGGATGCGCCGCATACGATGGACTACGTCTGCGACGACTGCCGCGCGCACATGGAAGAGCTGATGCGTCTCCTCGACCTTGCGGGCATCCGCTATGAGATCGATCCGATGCTTGTGCGCGGGCTCGATTACTACACCAAGACGGTGTTCGAGATCGTCTCCGGCATGCCCGGCGCGCAGGGGACGCTCTGCGGCGGCGGACGCTACGACGGGCTCATCAAAGAGCTCGGCGGTCCCGAAATGCCCGCGGTCGGCTTCGGTCTCGGCATGGAGCGGCTTTTGCTCATCATGGACAATCTCGGGATCGAAATCAAAAAGCCCGTGCGCTACGAAGTCATGCTGATCGGCCTCGGCAAGGACGCGAAGGACAAGTGCTTTACGCTCGCGCGGGATCTCAGAGCACGCGGCGTTTCGGTCGACCTCGATCTCATGGACCGCAGCGTCAAGGCGCAGATGAAATATGCCGACAAGACAGGCGCGCTGTATACGCTCGTCATCGGCGACGATGAGATGAGCAACAACGCCGCGACCATGAAGTCCATGCGGGGCGGCGATTCGATGCAGGTACAACTCGATGCGGACAGCATCTTGAATGCAATTCGGAGGGAATAAACGATGGGAGAATTTTTAAGCGGATGGAAACGCACGTGCTACTGCACGGAGCTCGGGAAAGAAAACGTAGGACAGGAAGTCACGCTGATGGGGTGGACGAACGTCCGAAGAGATCTCGGTGCGCTGATTTTCGTGCAGCTTCGTGACCGCACGGGGCTCATGCAGATCGTGTTCGACTCCTCGACGCTTTCGAAGGAGGACTTCGACCGCGCAAGCACGATCCGTTCCGAATACGTTCTGGCGGTGAAGGGCGTTCTCGAAGCCCGCACCGGCAATATGATCAACCCGAACATGAAGACAGGCGAGGTCGAAGTGAAGGTGAAGGAGTTCAAGATCCTGAGCACCGCCGAAACGCCGCCGATCGATACGAGCGACGACTGCAACGCGGGCGAGCTTTTGCGCTTGAAATACCGCTATCTGGATCTTCGCCGTCCGTGCATGCAGAAGAATCTCATCATGCGAAACAAGATCACGCGCATCACGCACGAATACTTTGCGGAAAATGGCTTCCTCGAAATCGAAACGCCGATGCTGACCAAGAGCACACCGGAAGGCGCGCGCGACTATCTCGTGCCGAGCCGTGTCCATCCGGGCAGCTTCTACGCCCTGCCGCAGAGCCCACAGCTTTTCAAGCAGCTTCTGATGCTTTCTGGTTTCGATCGCTACATGCAGATCGCGCGCTGCTTCCGCGACGAGGACCTTCGTGCCGACCGTCAGCCGGACTTTACGCAGATCGACCTTGAGATGTCGTTTGTCGAGGCGGACGACGTCATGGCGATGAACGAGGGCTTTATCAAGCGCCTGTTCAAGGAAACGCTGGACTTCGACGTACAGCTTCCGCTGCCGCGCATCACGTGGCAGGACGCCATGGACCGCTACGGCTCCGATAAGCCCGATACGCGCTTCGGTATGGAACTATGCGACCTTTCCGAATGTGTTCGTAACTGCGGCTTCTCCGTGTTCCAGAACGCATTGCAGGCGGGCGGCAGCGTCCGCTGCATCGTCGCAAAGAATGCGACGGCGCACTTTTCCCGCAAAGAGATCGACGCGCTCGGCGAATTTGTCAAGACCTACAAGGCGAAGGGCCTTGCGTGGATGAACTGGAAGCCCGAAGGACTTCAGTCCCCGATCGCGAAGTTCCTCACCGAGGATGAGCTCGAAGCGATCAAAGCAAAGGCGAACTTTGAACCCGGCGACGTCATGTTCATCGTGGCGGACAAGAACCCGGTCGTGTGGGCAGCGCTCGGCGCGCTGCGGTTAAAGCTCGGCGACAAGCTCGGTCTCATTGATCCGAACAAGTTCAATCTTCTGTGGGTCGTCGAGTTCCCGCTTTTGGAGTGGAGCGAAGAGGAGAACCGCTTCGTCGCGATGCACCACCCGTTTACAAGCCCGATGGACGAGGACCTTCCGCTTCTCGACACCGATCCCGGCAAGGTCCGCG
>JAFZIH010000133.1 GCA_017554455.1 Clostridia bacterium
GGCGGCGGACGTCGGCGCAGACCTCGTCGGCAAGGTCGAAAAGAAAATCCCCGAAGACGACCCGAGAAACCCGGCAACGATCGCGGACAACGTCGGCGACAACGTAGGCGACGTAGCGGGCATGGGCGCGGACCTGTATGAGTCCTACGTCGGCTCGATCCTTGCGACGTTTGCGCTGTCGGCCATCGGCGGCTACGGCTTTGCGGGCATGTTTCTGCCGCTGATGCTGGCGGTTTCCGGCATCATCTGTTCGATCATCGGCGCGCAGCTCGTGCGCGTCAGGGAAAACGCAAGCCAGAAGACGCTCTTGAGAACGCTTCGCACCGGCACCTATACGGCGGCGATCCTTTCGGCCGCCGCGGCGCTTCCGCTGACATATTTCATCTTCCGCAACATTGAAGGCGTGCATTGGTGGGGCATCTACATCGCGATCCTCGCAGGGCTCGTCGCGGGCTGCATGATCGGCTTTTTCACCGAGTTCTTCACCTCCGAATCCTACCGTCCGACGCGTGACCTCGCCGCGACCTCACAGACCGGCTACGCGACGAT
Organism: Clostridia bacterium; assembly: GCA_017554455.1. Classification (GTDB taxonomy): domain Bacteria; phylum Bacillota; class Clostridia; order Christensenellales; family CAG-138; genus UBA3792. The sequence continues at coordinate 550 of JAFZIH010000133.1, forward strand.
CATCATCGGCGGCATCTCGCTCGGCATGGAATCCGCGCTGACCTCGATCCTGATCGTCTGTGCGGCAGTCCTCATCAGCTACATTGCCGCGGGCGGCACGGCGGAGCTCGTCGACGCAAACGGACACTTCCTGCAATCGTTCAACCGCGGGCTGTACGGCATCGGCATCGCGGGCGTCGGCATGCTGTCCACGCTCGGCATCACGCTGGCGACCGACGCCTATGGTCCGGTCGCGGACAACGCGGGCGGCATCGCGCAGATGGCGGGCATGGATCCGGTCGTGCGTGAACGCACCGACGCGCTCGATTCGCTCGGCAACACCACCGCGGCGACCGGCAAGGGCTTTGCGATCGGTTCCGCGTCTCTGACCTCCTTAGCGCTTCTCGTCTCCTACGTCAACATCATTCAGGACAAAACGGACGCGGTCCTGAACTTCTCCGTCATCAACCCGACGGTGCTCATCGGCATGTTCATCGGCGCGATGCTCGTGTTCGTCTTTGCGGCGGTCACGATGAACGGCGTCGAGCGCGCCGCGCAGTCGGTCGTCATCGAGGTGCGCCGTCAGTTCCGTGAGATCCCGGGCATTCTGGAAGGGGAAGCGACGCCCGAATACGCCAAGTGCGTTTCGATCTGCACCAAAGGCGCTCTGAAGGAAATGGTCGTTCCGGCGGTCATGGCGGTCGTCGTCCCGATCGTTGCGGGTCTGATCCTCGGACCGACCGGTGTGGTCGGACTTTTGGCGGGCGTTTCCGTCGCGGGCTTTGCGGTCTCGGTCTTTATGTCCAACGCCGGCGGCGCGTGGGATAACGCGAAAAAGTATATCGAAGAGGGTCACTTCGGCGGCAAAGGATCAAAGCCGCATAAGGCATCCGTCGTCGGCGACACCATCGGCGATCCGTTCAAAGATACGTCCGGCCCGTCTCTCAATATTCTCATCAAGCTTTGCGCGACCGTTTCCATCGTGTTCTCCGGTCTCATTGCGCTGATCCATCTTCTTTGATTCCTCCTTATACTGAGAAGGGGTCGCTCCTTACAGGGGCGATCCTTTCTTAATTTGAAAAAGCCCGATCCTTTCGGATCGGGCTTTGTACTTGTGGAGGATCAATACTTCCTTGCGTCCTTCACGTGTGCAAGATGATCTTCGTACGCCTTGAGGTTTTTCGGGTTTTCCGAAACCTCAGTGTCACCTACGCGCCACCACGAGCCGTAGCCCTCGGTCATGGATTTCGGCAGCACGCGGATGTCGAATACGACCGGGACGCCATCGATCTTTTTGGCTTCTTTGATCGCTGCCTTCATCTCGTCGATCGTATGGATCGTGAACGTCTTACAGCCGTAACCCTCGGCGATCTTCGCGAAATCGACCGGGATGAATCTGCCGGAATGTGCGCCGTCCTCGCCGCGGAACCGGAGCTCGGTGCAGAGCGTGTCGTTGCCGTGCCCGACCTGCAGGTTGTTGATGCAGCCGAACGAAGCGTTATTGAATACGCAGACGTTGATCTTCTTGTGCTCCTGCACGGCGGTGAGAAGTTCGGAATGGAGCATGATGAAACTGCCGTCACCGACCATCGCGTAGACGTCGCGGTCGCCGATTGCGTATTTGACGCCCAAAGCACCGGAGACCTCGTAGCCCATGCAGGAATAGCCGTATTCCATGTTGTAGGTATCGA
>JAFZIH010000012.1 GCA_017554455.1 Clostridia bacterium
ACGCGGGGACCGGTCTTGCGCGCGAGGGCGTGGTCGTGGTCAATCTCGGCTACCGCCTCGGCGTGTTCGGCTATCTGGCCGACGAAGGGCTGAAGGCGGAATCCGAGCACGGCACGACCGGTAACTACGGGCTTCTGGACCAGATCAAGGCGCTCGAATGGGTGCAAAAGAATATCGCGGCGTTCGGCGGCGACCCCTTAAACGTCACGCTCGCGGGTGAGTCCGCGGGCGCGGCAAGCGTCAGCGCGATCTGCACCTCACCGCTTGCAAAAGACTTGTTCCAAAGGGTGCTGCTCGAAAGCTCGACCGTCGTTTCGATCGAGCCGCCGCATTCGTTCCGTTCCTACGAAGACGCGATCCGATCCGGGAACGAGCTCAAGGCGCGGTATAACGTACAAACGCCCGCCGAGCTTCGTGCGCTCGGCGCGGAAACGATCGTCAACGAGGCGTACACGCAGCATTATATGACCGTCGACGGCTACGCGCTCACCGAAACGCCGTACGAATCGTACAAAAAGGGCGTGCACAACGAGCAGGCGATCCTGCACGGCTATAATTCCGAGGAGAGCGGACCGTTTCTGATCATGGGCAGCGCGAACCTGAAAAACTACGAACAGCGTGTCCGGTCGTATTTCAAGGAGTACGCGGACGACGTGCTGAAGATCTTTGCCCCGACGACCGACGAGCAGGCGAAGGAGATGTGGGCGGCGATCTACGGCGCGATCTTTTTCAACTATCCGCATTACTGTGAAAACCGCCTCGCCGCCGAAAACGGGATCCCGGTCTGGGAGTATTATTTCAGCAAGCACAACGGGCGGCTCGGATCGTGGCACAGCGGCGAACTGATCTATTTTTACGGCAACCTGCCGGAGAACTCGAAACTCTTTGACGAGGCGGACTACGCGCTCGAAAAGAATATGACGGGCTATCTTAAAAACTTCTTGAAGACCGGCGATCCGAACGGAGAGGGACTTCCCACGTGGGAAAGCAGTCCGGATTCGACCCGGCTTCTGGAGCTCGGCGAAACGACCGCCATGACCGACGAAAAGTATCTTGCGCTCTATGCAATCATGGACCGCATGGCGGGATGGGGAGAATAAGCGCCGCGAATAAAAATCTTTTGCATTTGCAAAAATATATGTTGACAAACCGCGAACGAGCCGCTATAATATCACCTGTTCGCGGGAATAGCTCATTTGGTAGAGCGCAGCCTTGCCAAGGCTGAGGTGGCGGGTTCGAGCCCCGTTTCCCGCTCCACCACATGCCTCCTTAGCTCAGCTGGCTAGAGCACCTGACTCTTAATCAGGGTGTCCAGGGTTCGAATCCCTGAGGGGGTACCAAGAAAAAAGCACTTGCATTTGCAAGTGCTTTTTTCAATGATGTTTGCCCTTGCGGGCAAGTGCCGCGCCTTTTGACTGCTTCGGAGATTCTTCCTTGACAAGTCCGCAGGGGTACAGTAAAGTAGGAGTAAGAATGAAAAAGGCAGAGGCGTTCGGACTATGATCTGGTATGTGTGCTTTGCGGTCGCGGTGCTTGCGATGGCGGCGGGGATCGCCGCTGCGGCGATCCAATACTTCGGAAACCATATGAGAGGCAGGGTGTTGACGCCGTTCCATTTGATCGTGATCGGCGTGTTCGTGTCGGTTTTCGTCTGCATGCTGCCGATCTACGGCGCGATCCTGGCCGGATCGCAGGATCGGGTCTTAAAAACGATCGCATTCTCGCTGCACCATACCCTGCAGACGTTCACGCTTGACGCGGATCGGGAGATCATTCAGGATTGCGGTCTTTGTCCCGTCACTTGGCTTTCCGTGTTCTATTCCGGCTTCCTTTCGATCGCGTTTATCGTCGCGCCGATTTTGACTTTCGGGTTCTTGCTGTCTTTCTTCCGGAACGTCAGCGCATACGCGGGATACTTGCTGCGGTTCTTCCGCGACGTCTATGTTTTCTCCGAACTGAATGAAAAGTCGCTTGCGCTCGGCGCGGACATCAAGCGGAATCACAAGCGCGCTCTGATCGTATATACGGACGTTTTTGATAACAACGACGAGGTTTCGAGCGAGTGCATCGAGCGCGCCCGCGTGCTGCACGCGATCCTGTTCAAGAAGGATATCCTTTCGATCAATTTCAAAGCGCATTACGGGAAAGCGCAGATCGTATTCTTTACGATCGGCGAGGATGAGACCGAGAATATCAATCAATCGTTGAAGCTGATCGAACGGTATCGGCAGAGAGAACACACGCGCCTGTTCGTCTTTTCGTCGCGCGTCGACGGCGAGCTTCTGCTCACAAAGGCGGACAAGGGCAAGATGAAGGTCCGCAGAGTCAACGAGATCCGTTCGCTGATCGATCGGATCCTCTATGAAAGCGGCGAATCGCTCTTCCGAAACGCCAATCTTCTGCCGAATGGGGACAAACAGATCTCCGCCGTGATCGTCGGTCTCGGCCGCTGCGGCACCGAAATGCTGAAGGCGCTCAGCTGGTACTGCCAGATGGACGGTTACCACGTGGAGATCGACGTGTACGATGCCGATGAAAAAGCCGAGGATCGTTTCCGGGCGCTCGCGCCGGAGCTGATGGCGAAAGCATACAACGGCGTTGCGATCCCTGGCGAAGCGGAATACACGATCCGCATCCATTCCGGCGTCGACGTGGGGACGCAGTCCTTTGCGGACGAGATCGGAAGGAGAACGGGGACCACGTTCGCGTTCGTTTCCCTCGGATCGGACGAGATGAATATCAAAACGGCGGTGGAGCTCCGGATGCTGTTCGAACGCATGCGCATCCGTCCCGTGATCCAAGCGATCGTGTTCCGCTCCGAGGAGCGAAAAGCGCTTTCCGACGTCACCAATTACTGCGGACAGCCCTACGGGATCGAATTTGTCGGTGATCTCGAAACGTCGTACTCCGAAGCGGTGATCCTGAATTCCGAGCTCGAGGCGGCCGCGCTGCGCCGTCATATGAAATGGGGGAAAGAGGAGGAGTTCTGGCAGTACGAGTATAACTACAATTCCTCCGTGGCGGCCGCACTGCATCTTAGGGCGCGCGTGGCATGCGGGATCCCCGGCGCCGATAAGCGCGAGGAAGAGCTCAGTACGGAAGAACGAACGACGATCGAGCGGCTCGAGCATCGCAGATGGAACGCGTATATGCGTTCGGAAGGGTATGTTTATAGCGGATCGCCCGACAAGAACAGCTGCAACGATCTTGCAAAGATGCATCACGACCTCGTTGATTATGCTTCGCTGACCGATGAGGAGAAACGAAAGGACAGCAGGGTCGGGCTCGCTTAAGGAGGAACGCGGATGAACGGCATGGAGCACATTCGTCCCGCAAGGGCGGAGGACCTGAATCGGATTGCGGAGATCGAGATCTTCAACTATCGGCTGTACTTTTATCCGATCTTCCGGTCCGATCGGTACTATTTCGAGGAGAAGACCGTACCGAATCTGACTGCGTTTTATGCGAACGAGCCCGGGATCATTGAACATACCGTCGTTTATGACGACGGCGTTCTGAAGGGCTTTGTCCGCGTGAACGGGGAGGAGATCGAAAAGCTGTTCGTCGAGCCGGTTTTACAGAACAAAGGGATCGGCGACGCACTGTTCCGCTGCGCGGTCGACGTGTTCGGCGGGAAGCGGCTTTTCGTGCTCGAAAAAAACGTCCGCGCGATCCGGTTCTACGAGCGGCACGGGTTTCATCTGACCGATCAAAAGAAGCGCGTGGACGACACGAATGAATACCTGATCCTTATGGAACGGTAATACAAAAGCAAGTCCGAAGTGCAGTTCTCTAAAGGGTGGTTTTCAAACAATCCAAGCGGGCGGAGGGAATACGACAAATCCCTCTGCCTTTTTTCATACTTTTGCATGGTTCCTCTTGTACAAAGGAGGCAAGTACGGTCCAGAAGCCTTCCCCTTGATGGGGAAGGTGGCGCGGCAAAGCCGTGACGGATGAGGTGAACGCGCAGAAAAGCGGTAAGCTTTTCGCGGATTAATGAATTGTGTATGCGCGCATGAAGCCCCCTCATCAGTCACCGGTCGGTGGCAGCTTCCCCGTCCCGAGACATGGTCGTTGCGCGTCGATACTATCCTTCAACTCCCTGTCTCGGTCGCACCTCACCTCGCTTGCTCTGCCACCGGCAGCGCTCGGATCGGTGCCCACCCAAGGGGGAAGTCTCTTTTTTGAAGAGCGCACTTATACGCCACCTTGTGGTGGCGACATGTGCGCTTACAAATGAAAAAACCTACTGAAAAGGAATTGTTTATCGGAAGGTCTGCATCTGTTTGATGCCAACAAACCGGACTTTAGCATACCGGATATTTGATCTGGTCTATAATGGCCTTTTCTTTGACCATATGCTTCGCATACGCCTGAAAACCCATTTTCTGCAGAAGGCGTCTGCTCGGTTCATTGTCCGTGAAATGACCGCAATGAATGTATGTTACTGCATGATTCCGAAACAGAGCGGAAATAAAAGCGTTCAACGTTTCTTCCATATATCCTTGCCGCTGATAGGGAGGAAATACGGCGAATGCCAATGTTCGCCCTTTTTGGGGCAGTGTTTTGGCGACGCTGTCCGGCAGCTCCGGTTCCACTTCCAGAAGGAATCCGATCATATTGCCCGCGGCCTTTTCGATGATGGAGTATGCTCCCGGTATTTCGCAAAAATGCTGAAAGATTCTCAGCGAGGTTGCCTCGTTTATATCTTTTGGGAACCCATAGGCAATTCGCAATGTCTGGTCGGCAATCCCGTTTCGGAACGCGTTTTGATCGGATTCCTGCATCGGTCTGATCAGCAGTCTATTCGTTTCCATGACCTTTCTCCGTAAATCACGATTTGTTTGATTCATTCTATCACAGTTCCATATGAGAAGCAACGAAAAAGCACAGCCGGTAAAAACCGACTGTGCCTTTGATTTCCCTTGACAAAGTGCCTTTGATCGTACTTGCTTTTCTCATACGCAAAAATCAACCGAGCAGTTCCTTCGCAAGCACGGCCGCCTGCGCGGAATATATGCGGAAGGTCTCGTCCCGCGGGACGGTCGGATCCTTGTAATAGAAGAAGAGGACCATGATCAGCTCGTCGAGGACCGCAAGTTTCACGTCACGGTCGAAGACGGCTTTTTCGGGCTTTTCCGAAAGGGCTTCATAGAGCCGGTCGCAAAAGAGCGTTTTCTGCGCGGGCGTCATGCGATAGGGGAAGGCCGACGCTTCGCCGCTGTGGGCAAGGAACCGTCCGATATCGAGCGCGTAGGGCATGAACCCGCCGTATTCCCAGTCGATGATGCGGACGCGCTCGCCGTCGTAAATGCAGTTGATGGGAACGAGATCGCCGTTTGCGAGCGTCAGCGGCATTTCCTTCACACGATCGAGAAAACGGCTGTATGCCGCGTACAGAAGCGGTTCGTTTGTCAGCGCGCCGAGGCGATCTTCCCGATACGCGATCTCCTTTTCGGCAACGGTGCGGTCATAGCCGTACCCGAGCGGGAACGCGTTCATGATCGCCGCAAGGGACGTCGCTGCCGCGAGCACACTTTCGTCCGTCATCTCCTTGAGATCGTCGCCCGAGACATATTCCATAAGCACGGAATTGCCGGAACAGCCGAGCACGCGCGGCACGGGAAGATCGGGCGAAAACCGTTCGAGGATCGCCTTTTCCGCGGCAAAGCGCTGCGGTTTTTCAAAGCGCTTCAGCACGAACGTACCGCGGGGATGGACGATCCTGAACACTTCGTAGCGCTTGTGCTCGTCGGCAAAATCGTCGCAAAAACGGTCCGCGGCAAAGGCGCCGGGACCGAGGATCGAACGGACCGTTTCCGAAAGCGCGGAAACGTCATCAAGTTTTTCAAGGAATGTGCTCATTGCTTGTCTTCGGGTTCGTCTTTCTTTTCCGGATCGCCTTCGTAAAAGACGATCGGCTCACGGATCGGGGTTTTGCCGAGCCGGTAGAGGTCCACGCCGGGATCGTAGGGATCGACCGGCAGGGGCCTGATGACGCCGACTTTACGGAGGATCAGGAATACGATCAGCCAGACGACGATCAGGATGCTGACGACCTGCGAGAACGACAGCGCGCCGAAACCGCCGCGCACCGCGTCACCGCGGAAGAACTCGATGATGAAGCGGAACGTTGCATAGGCGAACAGATAGAAATACACCATGCGTCCGCGGCGCTCGTCCTTCTTTTCGCGCAGGAAGACGATAAGCAGCACGGTGAACAGAAGGAAGTTGAACGCCGATTCAAAGAGCTGCACGGGAAGCCGGTTGTCCCAGAAGTGCGAGCAGAACGCGCTGTCGTTTAGCTGGATCCCGTAGCAGCACGGATGCCAGACGATCTCGCCGAAGTCGTTGTAATCGCGGCCGAGGTAGCAGCCGATGCGCGCGATCCCGTGGAACAGCGGGGTCGTGACCGCCACGATGTCGCGCCCGAGACGCCTTCTCGGAAGGAAGAACTTCGACAGGATCCAGAAGGTCAGAAAATAGCCGAGCAGTCCGCCGTAAAATACGATGCCGGATTCCGTAAAGCAGCGCACGAGCGTGATCTCTTCTCCGCGCGCGTAAAGGTGCGTCGCGTAGGAGATCGCGCCGAACAGCTTCGCACCGCCCAAGAGTCCGAGCAGCGACGCGATCATGATAAACAGCTGCCGTACCCAGTTCTGCTCGCGGCGTATGCACAGCAAAAGCGCGACGCCGAACACGGCAATGATGCCGATCGCCGCCATGACGGAATAGGTCAGCAGATGATCCCAGATGAATTGTGCAAACGTACTCATACCATATATTATAGCTGCTTTCCGAGGGCTTGGCAAGCAAAAAACTTTCCGTGCGGCAAACCGCAATTTTGGGTCGGAAGGCGTTGACAGTTCGTGCGGGTTTTTGTTATAATACAAATTGGTAAAAAAGGGGGAAACCCCAATAAATGTAGGAGGAAACAGAATGGCAAAAACCATGACGATCGATGGCAATACCGCTGCTGCGCATGTCGCGTACGCATTTTCGGACGTTGCCGCAATTTATCCGATCACGCCGTCCTCTCCGATGGCGGAAGTCGCTGACGAGTGGGCTGCAAACGGCCGCTTGAACCTGTTCGGCCAGAAGGTCCGCATCGCGGAGATGCAGTCCGAGGCCGGCGCGGCGGGCGCTGTGCACGGCTCTCTGAAGGCCGGCGCGCTCACGACGACCTTTACGGCGTCCCAGGGTCTTCTTCTGATGATCCCCAACATGTACAAGATCAGCGGCGAGCTGCTCCCCGGCGTGTTCCATGTATCCGCCCGTGCGCTCGCGGCGCATGCGCTCTCCATCTTCGGCGATCACAGCGACGTGATGGCATGCCGTCAGACGGGCTTCGCGTTCCTCGCGTCCGCATCCGTGCAGGAGGTCATGGACCTCGCGCTGGTCGCGCACCTTTCCGCGATCAAGTCGTCCGTCCCGTTCTGCCACTTCTTCGACGGCTTCCGTACGTCCCATGAAGTCCAGAAGATCGAGATGATCGACTATGCCGACATGGACAAGCTCCTCGATCGCGACGCGGTCGCGGCGTTCCGTGCACGCGCGATGAACCCGGATCACCCGCACCTCGGCGGTACGGCGCAGAACCCGGACATCTACTTCCAGAATCGTGAAGCGGCGAACAACTACTACACCAAGATCCCCGAGATCGTCCAGCATTACATGGACGAGGTCGCAAAGATCACGGGCCGTCCCTATCACCTGTTCGACTACGTCGGCGCGCCTGACGCGGAGAAAGTCCTCATCGTCATGGGCAGCGGCGCGGACGTTGCGGAAGAAACCATCAACTATCTGAACGGCAAGGGCGAAAAGCTCGGTCTCATCAAGGTCCGTCTCTATCGTCCGTTCGCGGCGGACAAGTTCCTCGAAGCGATCCCGGCTACCTGCAAGAAGATCGCAGTCCTCGACCGCACCAAGGAGCCCGGCTCCCTCGGCGAACCGCTGTATGAGGACGTCATGACCGCGCTCCGTGAAGCGGGTCGCTGCGGCATCCACGTCGTCGGCGGACGCTACGGTCTCGGCAGCAAGGAATTCACGCCCACCATGGTCAAGGCGTGTTATGACAACCTCGACCTCGAAGAGCCCAAGAATCACTTCACGGTCGGCATCGTCGACGATGTGAGCTTCACCTCGCTCCCGATGGGTCCGCTCGTGAACGCCGCGCCGGAAGGCACGATCGCATGCAAGTTCTTCGGTCTCGGCTCCGACGGTACGGTCGGCGCGAACAAGAACAGCATCAAGATCATCGGCGATCACACCGACATGTATGCGCAGGGCTACTTCGCCTACGACTCCAAGAAGTCCGGCGGCTTCACGGTATCCCACCTGCGCTTCGGCAAGACGCCGATCCAGAGCCCGTACCTCATCGACCAGGCGGACTTTGCGGCATGCCACAACCCGTCTTACGTCACCCGCTACGCGGTGGCAGAGGGCATCAAGGAAGGCGGCACGTTCCTTCTGAACTCGCCGTGGACCCTTGAGGAGATGGAGAAGGAGCTGCCCGCGTCCATGAAGAACGCGATCGCAAAGAACCATTTGAAGTTCTACAACATCGACGCGATCAAACTTGCGCGCGAAGTCGGCATGGGCGGCCGCATCAACACGATCATGCAGTCCGCGTTCTTCAAACTCGCGAACGTCATCCCCGCAGCGGATGCACTTGAGTACATGAAGGCGGCAGCGAAGAAGTCCTACGCCAAGAAGGGCGACGCGGTCGTCGCGAAGAACTACGCCGCGATCGACGCCGGCATGGACGCGGTCGAAGAGATCCACTATCCGGAATCCTGGGCGACTACGACCGAGGGCGCAGAGCCCATGGCGGTCACCGACGATCCGTACTTCCTCGAGTTCATCAAGCCGATCCTCGAGCAGAAGGGCGACGAACTGCCCGTCTCGAAGATGACCCCGGACGGCACGGTCCCGACCGGCACGACCCGCTACGAGAAGCGCGGCATCGCGGTTGACGTTCCTTCCTGGATCCCCGAAAACTGCATCCAGTGCGGACGCTGCTCGCTGGTCTGCCCGCACGCCTGCATCCGTCCGTTCGTTCTGAACGAGAACGAAGAGGCGAACAAGCCCGCAGCGTTTGTCACCAAGCCCGCCGGCAAGGATATGCCCGGTATGACCTACCGCATGCAGATCAGCCCCTTGGACTGCACCGGCTGCGGCAACTGCATCGACGTCTGCCCGGCAAAGGTCAAGGCGCTCACGATGACGCCGCTCGAGAAGAGCATGGAGACCGAGGAGAAGAACTGGGAGTACGCGATCAACCTGCCCGACAAGAAGCTGAACGTGAATCCGAAGACGGTCAAGGGAAGCCAGTTCCTGCGTCCGCTGTTCGAGTTCTCCGGCGCATGCGCGGGCTGCGGCGAGACCCCGTACATCAAGCTTCTTACCCAGCTGTTCGGCGATCGCATGATCATTGCGAACGCGACCGGCTGTACCTCCATCTACGGCGGTTCCGCGCCGACGGCGCCGTACTGCAAGAACGACAAGGGTCAGGGCCCGGCATGGGCGAACTCGCTGTTTGAAGACAACGCAGAGTTCGGCTACGGCATGAACATCGCCGTCAAGCAGCGCCGCGCGCGCCTTGCGGACACGATCAAGAAGATGATCGAGGTCCCGTATCTCGACGAAGAGATCGCGGCGGCAGGCAAGGAATGGCTCGAAAAGATGAACGACGCGCAGGGTTCCCGCGAAGCGGGCGACAAGCTCGTCGCGCTGATCGAGGCGCATCCGACCGCCACGAAGGGCTGTGAATGCGAAGCGTGCACGCTTGCGCGTGAGGTGCTCGCACAGAAGGATCAGCTCGTGAAGCCGTCCATCTGGGTATTCGGCGGCGACGGCTGGGCATACGACATCGGTTACGGCGGACTCGACCACGTGCTCGCACAGGACGAAGACGTCAACGTGCTCGTCGTGGACACCGAGGTGTATTCGAACACCGGCGGTCAGTCCAGTAAGGCGACGCCGACCGGTCCGATCGCGAAGTTCGCGGCAGCCGGCAAGCGCACCAAGAAGAAGGACCTCGGCCTCATGGCAATGAGCTACGGCTACGTCTACGTCGCAAAGGTCTGCATGGGCGCCGACCCGAACCAGCTCCTGAAGGCCGTCAACGAGGCGGAAGCGTACAAGGGACCGTCCCTGATCATCGCGTACGCGCCCTGCATCAACCACGGCATCAACATGGGCCACAGCCAGGAAGAGGCCAAGAAGGCCGTCGAAGCCGGTTACTGGCCGATGTACCGCTACAACCCGGATCTCGCGCTCGAGGGCAAGAACCCGTTCCAGCTGGATTCCAAGGATCCGAAGGCGAGCTACCGCGAGTTCATCATGGGCGAAGCACGCTACGCCGCGCTCACCAAGCAGTTCCCGGAGGTCGCGGACGAACTCTTCACCCGCGCCGAGAACGAGGCGAACGAGAAGATCGATTACTACAAGAAGCTCAACGACATGTAATCCGTGTCAACACAAAACCCCGCCGCAGCCCTGCGGCGGGGTTTTATGGAAACATACAGAGAGATGGACTATCCGAAGAGAAAGCCAAATCGACTGACGGGATACGATTACAGTACCACCGGTGCATATTTTGTCACATTATGCACAAAAAACAATGAAATGCTGTTTTGGAATGATGAAACGGAAAAGACAGTCCGTTCCTGCATCCTTACGCATCAACCCGTAGGGGCGGATCGTATCCGCCCGTTTCTATCGACGGAGGGGAAGATTGTCGATCGGGCGATTCAGGACATCCCGTTTCGGTATCAAAACGTCACGCTGGACCATTATGTGATCATGCCGAATCATATTCACCTATTATTGCAATTGACGGAATCGCAGAACGATTCGTCTGCAAGGTCCGTTTCGGGAATCGTCGGTCAGACAAAACGGCGGGTTTCGAAAGAGATCGGGAGTTCCGTATGGCAGAAATCGTTTCACGATCATATCGTTCGTGATGAAGCCGATTGGCAGCGTATCTGGACATATATAGAAAACAATCCCGCAAATTGGGAAAGCGATTGCTTTTATCGTTGACACGATATAAAAGCGGGCGGATGCGATCCGCCCCTACGGGAAAACGATACCGTAGGGGAAGATGGTACGCGTGGGAAGCGCGCGATCTAACTTTTTAACGAAGCGTTAGCGAAGTGGATGCATCTTCCCGTACCGCTGTTTAGGCGGGCGGATGCGATCCGCCCCTACGGGAAAACGATACCGTAGGGGAAGATCTTATCTTCCCGCTGTCGCGCCGCGGGCTTTACGGAAGCAAACAGGATCATCTGCTTTACGAAAAAACTATAACGGAACAACGCTCCGCATCGACGGAGCGCTGTTTGATCGTATGCCGTTGTGTGTTACGGAACCGGCGTCGGTGTTGGAGCGGTTTCCCCGGAGGACGGCGAAGAGGTCGGCGTGAAAGTCCATTGTATCTCCGGCGAGGGATCTGTATCGGAAGTCGTGGAAGTCATTTCCTCATATATCTCGATATGCGTCACGCCCGGCGCGCTTCGGATCTCGCTGAACTTCTCATATGGCACGCGGATGATGCACATCGCGCTGTAGCTGCTGAGGAAAACGACGTCTTCCTCACTGCAGAGCTGCAGACACTTTTCACGGTTTTCCTTTTCGTAATACGCCGCCGCGACCTGCCGCCTTGCTTCGATCGCCTGCTGCACCTGCTCGGCGGTCGCGTGATCCGGATCCCGGTGTGCATTGTACAGCTCCGGATACTGCGCTTTGAACCGCTCGTTGATCGCATCGTTGGCATCGCCGTCGTAGAAATACACGTAGATCGCGACCTTATCGTCCTGCGGAGCCGTCGGTTTCGGGATCGGTGCATCGGTCTGTGCAGCGTCGACCTCCGGCAGGGGAATTTCAAACGCTGCGAGCGGCGCAGAGACGTAGTTGATCTCCGGCAGCTTGCCGCCCTCCATATCTTTTGCGGACCACGACCAGTCTTCGCGCGGTTCGTCGCCTGCTTCGCCCGCGGCATAGGACACATAGCCAAAGAAGTCCACGCCTTTTGCCGCGGCGTATTCCGACGGGTCGATCGCGATCAGATACCGCGCAAACCGCGCCGAGCCCCAGAACGTCCGGGAGAGGGGGTATACGCGATAGTTAGAATCTGTTTTCTGCGCGTATGCAAAGGGGAGGTCGCCCGTTCCGCCCGGACCGCCGGAAATCGCAAGATACAGGGATTCCTGCTCGACGTCCGAAAGCGCGCCTGCGTCCTTGATCAAGAGGATCACGACGACGCCCTCCACGGTGTAATGGATCTCGGCGTCGAGCGTCACGCCGGAAAGGTCGACACGCTCGTTGTGAAAGCCGCTGTTTTCGTGGATCGAAAGGATGTATTCGCCCGAAAGCGGCACGTCGACATGGATGGGATCGGCAACGTTCAGCAGCACCTCCGCGTCGAAGATGAATGTGTGCTCGATCGTACCGAGCAGCGCCGCGGAGACCTCGTCGGTCGTTCCGTCGTCGTTTGTGACCTGCACGGCAACGTCGCCTGTACCTTCGCCCGCGCGGTCCAGTATCTGCATCGTGGTTTGGATCGTCACCTCGCCGGTCGGCGGCAGCGCGGCGGGGAATTGGTCGTACACCTGCGGCATGGCGCAGATCTCGGGGATCAGAACGATCCAGTCGTCGCCGTCTTCTCCGAACCGGATTTCGCCGGGAGAAGCAAATTCAACGAGCTGTGCGCCGACGTCGGGCGTGTCGAGCCCGGAATCGGCATGGAAGAAGCACAGCGGCAAGCCGCGCGTGACGTCGGCAAGCGTTTCAAACGGATTCTCGGCATGATCGCCCTTCCTGAGGCGCAGCTCGATCGTCCAGCGAATCGTTGACGCTGTGGCGGAAAGATCGTTCACGGACGCTCTTGCCTCCCGAAGCCAGCTCCAATCCGATTCATCGAATGCGGGCAGATGCAATTCTTCTGTCCGGACCTGATCGAACAGCGCTCCATTGTCGAGCTCATTGAGCAATCGGACCTCGGTACTGTTCGAAAGGATGATCGGTATCGGGACTTCGACCGGCGTTTGGTCCGTGATCGGCTGCCCCGCCTGATGCCGCTCGCCGCGAAGTCCGCGGGAAAAAACGATCGAGCCGATCGCAAAGGTCAGGATGAGCAGTACGGCGACCGCGGGAATGTAGAGCCAGCGGGGCATGCCGCCCTTGCTTTGCGTGTTCGTCCGAACCGGCGCAGATGCTTTTGCCATCGTTCTGCCGAGCGCGGCGTCCAGCCGACGCTTCTGCTTGTTGCCGCTCAAAAGATCGGCTTCAAGCGCGTTATGGAAAAATGCTTTTTCACTCATAGTTGTATCCTCAATGGTCGTTTGGGTTTGCAAGCAGACGCCGGACGGCGTTTCTGCCGCGAAAGAGACGGCTTTTGACCGCTTCTTCGCCGAGTTTCATTTCCTTTGCGATCTCGGCGACGGAAAGCTGAAAGCCATAGTACAGCACAAAGACGCGGTAGGTATCCTTTGAGAGCGTCCTTGCGGCGTCCATGACCTGACTTGCCATCACGCGCGCTTCGACCGCGTCCTCGAAGGACGGCGGGGCGGCTGCGGTATCGTCCTCGAGCGGCGAAGTCTCGTGCGCGCTGCGTTCGGCGTAGTTACGGATGATCTCGCGCTTCAGCATCTTCAGAAGGAACAGCTGCGGCGCGAGAATATCGGCGTGCCCGCGCGCTTCGATGCGCCGGTAAAACGCGATAAAGACGTTCTGCAGCGCGTCCTCGGCGTCCAATGGATCCGATAGGTGCACGATCGCGTAGCGCAGCAGCGGACGGTAGGTCTTTTCGTAGATCCTGTCGAAGTAATCTTCCATCATAAGCTCCAACCTTTTTTGTAAGTCCTTACACCCCAAAAGAGGGGGAGGACGCGGGATCGGTTGCGTTTTTCTTTTATGATACAGGAAAAATGCGGTAAAAATGTGAATCGGAGGTAAAGAAACGTGAATTGCGCGGGAAAACGGATGGAAATATTGAACTGTGGGCAGAAGTGATATATACTGAAGCGGGATCCGAAGAGATCCGCGGAGGAGACGAAATGGAGCAAATCACGCTGAAGACGGACGGAAGGAAAACACAAAGGCAATCCAATTTTGAACTGCTTCGCATCTTTGCGATGCTGCTCATCATCGGGCATCATTTTGCGGTGCACAGCGGGTTCGTGTATCCGAACGACGCCGTTTCGCTCGGTCGGCTCTGGATTCAGTTTCTGACGATCGGCGGCAAGCTCGGCGTCAACATTTTTGTCTTGATCTCCGGATGGTTTTTGAGCGCGGAAAAACACTTTCGTACAAAAAAGGCGATCCGGCTGTGGCTGCAGATCTTTACGTACGCAGCCGTCCTGTACGTTATCTTTATCGCGACCTGCGCTGAAACAATCACCTATGAGGGACTGAAGCCGCGCCTGTTTCCGGTTACCTTCATCAACTGGTGGTTTGCAAGCGCGTATTTTGTGCTGCTGCTGTTCACGCCGTTTTTGAATCGGTTTCTGCATGCGCTGTCCAAAAGACAGTTTTTGCTGCTGCTCTGCCTTTGCGGGACGCTTTGGTGCATCATTCCGACAGTATCGGCGCAGGAAATGCAGTGCAACAATCTGTTATGGTTTATGTCGGTGTATGCGCTTGCCGCTTATCTCAGAATGTATGCCGGAAAACCGAAGCACGGCGCGGTCTTCTATCTGGCGCTTGGATGTCTTTGCGCATTGTTCATCTTTGCATCGGCGGTCGTGCTCGATTTCCTGGGCGTTTCGCATCCGTTCTTCCGTTCGCATACGCGTTATTTTTACGGTATCAAAATGCTGCCGAATATCGCCTCCGCCGTGTTCTTTCTGATCGGCTTTTCACAGATCGACATCGGCAGCGTGCGGTGGATCAATGTGATCTCATCGGCTGTGTTCGGCGTGTATTTGCTGCATGACGATCCGCTGACAAGACCGCTCATTTGGGAAAAACTGTTTGCCTGCTCCCAAATCGCAGGGAGACTGCGGCTGATTCCGATCTCGCTGCTGTGCATCGCGGCGGTGTTCGTTTGCTGCACCGCTGTCGAGCTTTTGCGGATCTGTCTGCTTGAAAGATTGTATATGCCGCTTGTCGAACGTCTTTCCGACGCGCTGGATCGCAGGAAGGAAAAACTGCTCGATCGCCTTTCTCGCTCCTAAATGGACGTCACCACGCCCCGTAGAGCGTGAACGTGTCCTTCGAGGCGTCCTTGTAGTAATTGTAGTCGTTGAGATACGGGGAGTAGGTCGTGACCGCAATGTTGTGGGTGTTCGGGTTGAACATCAGAATGCGGGCATAGCCGAGCCCGTATTTTTTGTCGTCCTGGAAGTTGTACATAATGGCGTTCACGACGTGTCCGTCGGGGTATTTCCGCGACCACCGCGCGGAGCCGTCATTGTGTCCGCAGAGCACGAGCCGCACGGAGGGCGATTTGCGCAGGATCTCCTTTTCGACGCGCTTGCCGTTCGTGGAAAGCGATCCGTCGTCGTTTAAGAAGCTATGCACGAGCAGTACGGCGGACAGCTGCGCGTACGCGTCGATGCGCGCGTTCAGCCAGTCGGCATAGGCGGCGTCGTTACACCAGCCGATCCCGCAAAGCAGGATGCCCTGCTCGCACAGGGGCAGCACCCAGCAGCGGCGATCCTCGGTAAACTCCATCGCTTCCGGCGCGCTGCAGAAATCATAGGACAGATAGGTCTCGTATTCGACTTTGTCCGCGCCGACGTCGTGGTTGCCCGCGACGCAGTAGAACGGGATCTGCTCATAGAAACGTGAGATCGCCGCTTCCGCGTTTGTCCAATGCCGCGTATAGCTGCGGTTGTCGACGATATCGCCGGTGCAGACGACCGCGACGGCGTTGTAATCGCTTTTGACGCGCACCGCCCAATCCGCCATGGAGAGGAAGATGTCCGGCCGCTTATAGGCGTAATACTGCGTGTCCGAGAACCAGATCAGCGAAAACGGCTCGGCGACCTCAGGGACTTCGGTCGGCGCGGGCGTAGGCGTTTCCGTCGGCTCCGCCGTCGGGGGAAACGTGGCGGGCACGGGAGAGGGCGTGAAGAGCAGGGGGATAAAGACCTCCGTGACCTCGTACACCGTCGGCGCGGGCGTGGGAAGCGGCGTCGGCGTTTCCGTCGGCAGCGGTGCAGGCGTGCGTTCCGTGACCGTCGCTGCGGCAACGGCGTCCTCGCCGAAGAACATTTCCTGCGGAGATTTCGTGGTTTCGCGGCGGTAGTAGAACATCAATACGCATACGAGGGAAAGCAGCAGCAGCCACAGCGCCCGGAACATATTGGTTTTGGACATGGATTCGCCTCCGGATCGGTTTTTCGGGAGCATAGCACGCGAAACGTGACAGATGGTGATTTCGACAAACAAAGCCGCCGCGGGGACGGATTCGAATTGTATCGCATGCATACGCGAAAAGGGACTTTTCAAACGAAGCAATCTATGGCATAATATAGCATAGAGAACTATGGAGGTTTTTTGCTATGAAGAGCGGAACGATGCGCCGCACGGAGCAGTTCATGGAAAACAGAAGACGGATCGAACGCACGTTCCGGATGTCCACGCCGCAGGTGCATTGCCTGTGCGCGCTTTTACTCGGCATCGACAATCAGGACGCGGACCTCGAGTCGATCCGGCGCGGAAAGAAGATCCTGAAAAAGAACACCGGCATCTTTTCGGCGTTCCGGGGTCTCGGCATGGCGCCGGCGGCGATCAAGATCGGCGAGCATGAGGACGGCGCACAGCGGCTGGACTACGCAAAGGACAACCTGAAAAAGCTCCGGGCGGCGGGGTTCATCCCGACCGACTACCTGTGCCCGGCGGCGTTTCTGATGGCAAAGTACCACGACCGCGCGGACGAGGTGGCAAAGCTCGCGCGGGAGCATTATCTTGAGATGCGGCACGCGCACCGGGTGCTGACCGGCGGCGAGGACGTGATGTTCGCCGTGCTGTTCGCGATGTACGACGCCGAAAAGGATGCCCTGTCTGCACGCATGGACGCGGCGATGGACCTGCTTTCGGGACGGTTCGGACGCACGAACCCGTCGCAGATGGCAAGCTTCGCGATCGCGTTTTCGGATCAGCCCGCGGACGAGCTTGCGCTTCGGACCGAGCGGCTCTACGACGCGGTGCGGCAGGCAGGCGAAAAGAACCGCGAGATGCTCGATCTGCCTCTATTGGCGTTTCTTGCGGGGCTGGACGTGCCCGAAAAGGAAACCGCGGCGCTGATCGTCGAGCTGTCGGCATATCTTCGCGAGCAGAAGGGCTTTTCGCCGATGCGCATCGGGCGGAGCCAGCGGCTCGTGTACACAACGGCGCTTGCGGCGATCGACGCGCTTTCGAACGCGCCGCTGAAAGCGGAAGACTACGCAAAGAAGCGCGACCTTTTGCAGACGCTTCTGATGTCCGGAATCTTGCTGTTCGTCGTCGTTTCGATGGCGGCGAGCGCACATTAAATATTGTCAGGGAGGGGAACAAACATGGAAAACAAGCTCAAAGAGTACGCAAAGCTTCTTGTCGAGGTCGGCGTCAACATCCAAAAGGGTCAGACGCTGCTGCTGTTCGCGCCGGTCGATCAGGCGCCGTTTGCGAGAATGTGCGCGGACGTCGCGTATGAAAACGGCTGCCGCGAGGTCGTGATGATGTGGAACGACGATCACATGACCCGCGCGAAGTATCTGTATGCCGACGGCGCGGTGTTCGACGAGTTCCCGCAGTTCCGCGCGGACCTCTATACGCATTACGCCAAGGAAGGCGCGGCGTTTCTGCATCTGATCTCCGACGATCCCGAAAATCTCCTCGGCGTGGACAGCGACCGCATCCTGCGCGCGCACAAGGCATCCGGCGAAAAGCTTCTGGAGTACCGCCGCTATCAGGATCAGAACGTCTTCCCGTGGGGCGTCGGCGCGCTTTCGAGTTCCAAATGGGCAAAGAAGGTCTTCCCGGATCTTTCCGAAGAGGACGCTGTGAACGCGCTGTGGGACAAGATCTTTATGGCATGCCGCGTCAAAGGCGACGGTTCGGCGGTCGAGGCGTGGAAACAGCACGCCGCGAATCTCCGTGAGCATGTGCGCATCCTGAACGAGTACCATTTTGAAAAGCTGCACTACAAGAACGCGCTCGGGACCGACCTCTGGGTCGAGCTTGCCGACACGCATGTATGGGAAGCGGGCGGCGACCGCACCGCGCAGGGGCAGGACTATATGCCGAACATTCCGACCGAGGAATGTTTCACCGCGAACAAGAAGACCGGCATCAACGGTGTCGTCTGCGCGTCCATGCCGCTGTGCCGCGACGGCAACGTGATCGAGAACATCCGCTTCACGATGAAGGACGGCAAGATCATCAAAGCGGAAGCGACGAAGGGCGAGGACGTCTTGAAGGCCGCGATCAGCGTCGACGAAGGCGCGTCGTACTTCGGTGAGGTCGCGCTTGTGCCGTACGATTCCCCGATCAGCAACTCGAAGACGCTCTATTACGAGACCCTGTTCGACGAGAACGCCGCCTGCCACTTCGCGTTCGGCAAGGCGTATGCTTCCAACATCAAGGGCGGCGCGGACATGACGAAGGAAGAACTTGCCGCTGCGGGCATCAACGATTCCATCACGCACGTCGACTTCATGGTGGGAACCGCTGACCTTTCGGTCACGGGCTACACGCACGACGGCCGCGAGATCCCGGTCTTCATCGACGGCAATTTCGCGTTCTGAACCGCATAAAACAACAGCCGGAACCGCCTCTTCGGGGGCGGTTTTTGCATCTTACCGCGCGAAAATGCATCTTGCGCGCAGACGTATTGCAAAGGGAAACGGAAGCGGTTACAATGCAGTCGATTCAAAGAAATGAGGTAAAAAACAATGTCTATGGGTTTGATTCTTTTTCTGCTGATGACCGCGCTCGAGATCGCGCTCATCGTCGTCACCTGTGTAAGAGCGACGGAAAAGAAGGTCTGGCGGAAGAACCGCCTGTTCGTGCGTCTTGC
This sequence comes from Clostridia bacterium, assembly GCA_017554455.1. Taxonomy (GTDB): domain Bacteria; phylum Bacillota; class Clostridia; order Christensenellales; family CAG-138; genus UBA3792. The sequence continues at coordinate 19,010 of JAFZIH010000012.1, forward strand.
TGAGATCGTGATCGCGATCGTCGCGATCCTGCTCCCGTACGGGCAGAAGTGGCGCATTAGCGGCGTTCTCATCACCCTTGCGGTGCTGGCGTTCATCGTCGCGCTCGCGATCCTTGTGAAGCGCAACAAGGCTGAGGGCGACGTGCGCAAAGGAAAGGCGATCTTTTCCGGCGTCATGAGCATCCTGCTGATCGGCTTCGCGCTCGTTCCGGCGTTCGTGTTTACCGGTTATAAGGGGCTGCCGACGAGCGGCGTGTACGCGGTCAGGGAGACCTCCGCGATCCTCGTCGACAATACCCGGACCGATCCGTTTGAAACCGACGGCTCGAGCCGTGAGGTGCCCGTGCACTTCTATTATCCCGAGACGGAAAGCACGGAGCGCTTCCCGCTGGTCGTCTTCTCCCACGGCGCGTTCGGCTATTACCAGAGCAACACCTCCACCTATATGGAGCTTGCGAGCAACGGCTACGTCGTCGCGGCGCTCGATCACCCGCATCACGCGTTCTTCACAAAGGACACGGACGGCAAAACGGTGCTCGTCGACATGGACTTCATGAACACCGCGCTGACCCTGAACGAGAAGATGGGCGCGGAAAAGCTGTACGCGCTGTACACCGAATGGATGGCGCTGCGCACCGCGGATATGGGCTTTGCGGTGGATGAGATCAAGGCGGCGGTGACGGCGGGCAAAACGGACGCAAGCTGGTTCGTGCCCGAAAAGAACGGCGGCGCGATCCAAACCGTGCTGAACATGACCGATATCGAAAAGATCGGGCTGATGGGACACTCCATGGGCGGTGCGACTGCCGTGGCGCTCGGTCGAGAGCGGGACGACGTCGACGCGGTCATTGACGTCGACGGCACGATGCTTTCGGAGTATACCGGCGTCGAAAACGGCGCGCTGACCGTGCGCGAGGACCCGTATACCGTTCCGGTGCTTGCATTTGACAACTGGGACTCGTATAATGATATGGAAGAATACGCCGCGCAGGGCGGGGTCCATCCGAACGCGGAGCTTTTGAAAAACGCTTCGGCGGGGTTTCGGACGACGGTCCGCGGCTCGAAGCACATGGATTTCACCGATCTGCCGCTGTTATCGCCTATCTTAGGGAACATGCTCGGAAGCGGCGAGCGCGACACGAAGGAGACGATGACGATCGTCAATTCGCTCGTGCTCCGATTCTTCAACTGCTATCTCAGGGGGGAGGGCGTCTTTACGGCAAACGAAACGTATTGACCCCGAAACGCGCATGAACGTACGCATCGAACAGGTCGAAAAGGAGCGTGAGGAGCTCGTTCTGATCCGCTGCCATGCGGTGACGGACGAGGTGCGGGAGATCGCGTCCTTTATAAAATCCCGCGCAGGCACACTTTCCGGTACG
>JAFZIH010000134.1 GCA_017554455.1 Clostridia bacterium
AACACCTTTTTTTCACTTTTTTGAAACTTTTTTTCAACAAGTTTTTCCGGCGCCGACTCCCGTCTGAGCTCGAACGCCGCTTATATTACTCCTTTCCTCCCCGGTTGTCAACCCCTTTTCGACGTTTTTCACAATATATTTTAGCAGTCATAAAAAATAGGAAGCGGATTGAAATCCGCTTCCCGATTATACCATGTATGCAATGCCTTCCGGGGCGTCGAGGTCGACGCCCCCTACAGTTCGTTGATGAGTTTTGTCGGGCAATTCCTATCGAATCAATTGCAGAAGTGTCTTCTCCCATACATCATCATTTTGCGCCCTTGCTTCCGCCAAACACTGCTCCACCGTTTCTTCCAATGCCTGCGAATTTGAAAATACTTTCAGCCTGTTCAAGATCATTAGTGCGCCCGGCCAATTCAGATCCTGCGTCCATTCAAGCAAAGCTTTCAGAAACGGCTCCAATTCCGGATCCGTTTTTTCTGTCACGATCATTGCGCAGTTGTCCCATACGTTCTTGCTGTATCGTTCAGAAAGCGGTTGCATGAATTGTGTAATATCGGTTATGGTGCGCGCGATCCTACGTCCTTCTTCTTGAACGGATTCCGGCTGATGCCAGTCCAGCATATCAAACAGTTCCATTTGTTCCTCCTATATACAGATCGGAAGCACCTTTCGATGCTTCCGATCCGAATACGTTTCTTATTTAGGAAATCATGTCGCCCTGGTGTGCGATCAGCGTCGCGTCGTAGACGCCGTCGACGCGCAGGAACTTGTCGACAAAGCCGGTCTCGCTGGAGCGGACGCGCAGCTCGACGGCGAGCTCGATGCCCTGACGCTGCACGGTCTTGGATTTTACGCGCGCGTAGGGGATCTGTGCAACCATGGCTTTGATTTGCTTCGAAGCACGGTCCTCATAGTGCAGGATCAAAAGATACGGCAGGCTTGCCTTCTTCTTGGACGAAGCGAGCAGCAGCATGAACACGCCGATCAGGATCGCGCCGACGATCGCGGCAAGATAGAAGCCCGCGCCGAGCACGATGCCCTCTGCGATCGCCCAGAACATGAACACGGTGTCGATCGGATCCTTGATCGCGGTACGGAAACGCACGATGGACAGCGCGCCGACCATGCCGAGCGACAGCTTGACGTTGTTCGACATGATCAAAATGACCATTGTCGTGACCATCGTCAGCATGACCAAGCTCATGTTGAAGGTCTTTGAGTAGATAACGCCGGAAAACGTGAGACGATAGATCAGATAGACGAACAGTCCGATCACGAACGCCAGGATCACGGTCACGAGCAGCGGCAGAACCTGGTTGGTTGAGAAATTGAAGATTTCCCGCAGAGTAGTTGATAAATCCATAAGATCCTCCAAATAGTATTTCTTTCTTCCTTTATAAAATCAGCAGTCGTATTGTCTGCAAAAGAGGTACTTACTTGCCGCCGTTTTCAGCGACGCCGGGAGCTGAATGAGCTCTGCTACGTACGGATCGAGGTAGTTGTTGAACTTGACCTCGAGTACGCATTGTCCGATCAGTTCGGTTGCCGGATACGTGATCGCGTGCGGATTGAAAAGATCGGTCGAAAAATAACCGGTGCGGATGTTCCGGTCGAGCGTGATGCGCACGTCCTCCAGCGGGAACACGAACGGCTCGCGATAGTAATCGACGAGGACCTTCGGACGAAGTCCTTCCGTACGAAGCGCGGCGTACGCCTCCTTCGCAAACGGATTGTTCAGATGCAGCAGAAAGGTGAACTCCCCCGCGATCAGCGCTTCCGCCTGATTGCGCGTCAGCGATAAGCTGTCCTTTTTGATGAACTGACCGTTCTTGTGCTTGCGCTCGAGCTTGATCACACGGTCCGAGAAATTATAGATACGGATGCGCCACTTGTCGCGGTACTGGATGCCGGCGACCTTCTGTTCGACCGCCGAATCGAGCGCGTCGTCGAAGTACAAGCTGCGGATCTGATACCCGCCGCCGGTCTTCTGCGCGTACGGGTCCGGCTTCATCGCGGCGTTCAGACGGATCGCGAGCAACTCCGCGTCCGCATCCGAGATCACGTACTTGAGCTCATGCCGATAGCCCTTGGCGTTCGGTTTGAATTTCACATTCACGAGATCTTGCCTACCTTTCCGAACAAGCTGATCATCTCGTCGTTGCTGAGATGATAGTTCGTGTGTTTATTGATGTAGTTCTGGCAGTAGTACAGATACCAGTCCTGATAATTCTTCGCGTAGTTGCGGATCTTGTCGCAATGGCTGTTCCAGCCCTTGGTCGACAGATCGTGATACGGTCTCCAGCGGACGAGGTCCCAGGTCTCCATCTCCTTGCGGATGTTCTCCTGCAGATAATCCACCTTGGCGAGGATCTTCTCCGGCGTGTAGACTTCCTTATAGAAGTATGCGCACCATTTCAGGAAAAGCTTCACGAACTCGTTGTTCGACATCATCGAGCGTCCGAGCACTGTCGAAAAGCTCTTGCTCGCACCGTGTCCCGCGGGATCGAAGTACCGCCAGAAGTAGTCACGCCGAAAGCCCGTGGAGCTCTCCGCCGCCTGGCTCGGGTTGTCGCCATTCATCGCCCAACAGTAGTCGTACTGGATCCAGCGCCACTTATTATCCTTCTCGCTGGACCGCCACCACTTTATGTTGCCGGTGTCGGTGTTGCCGATGATGATCTCGAACGCGCAGTACATTGCGAACTGATCCGCGTCGACCTGTGAACAGACGTAATCGTAATCCGACTGGTTCGAGAGGTTGCAGTTGCGGCTCTCGCAATACGCGATCAGATCCTTGTAATCATTGAGTCCTTTGTTTGCGCTCTCATAGACGTTGCTGCAGACGATGCACTGTTCGTTGTTGCCGTTGCCCCTGAGGATATCGATCGTGTCCTCGTCCTCAACGCCGTAGTGCTGCGCGATATAGTGCTTGCTGATCTTTTCGCGCAGGTTGTAGACGCCCCAGTACTGCCCGTTGATGTACACGATACACTGGATAAACGCCTGGTTTGCGATATCCACGTTCGCGTCGTCCAGAAGACTCTGCACCATGACGTCGCGAATGCGGGAAAGCGCCGCGTCCTGCCCCGATGCGCGCAGCACGAGGGACTTATACTCCGTGAACGGACGGTTTTCAAAAAACTGGTACGCGAGACGGCTGCTGCCGACGCCCTTCCGCGCGATCAGCGCAATGCCCTTCTGCCCGATCTTTCTGGAAAACGCGCCGAAGATGCGGATATTCAGATCGTCCTCGAACAGCACGTTTTTGCCGCCCGCGTCCATGTAGGTAAACGTCGCCGGTTTCTCCCACATGCGTCCGCGCATGTTGAAGTTGGCGTACTTGCCCATGACTTCCTTTTTGTCGGACTGACCGATCATGATCTCGTCGGCTTCGCCCTTGCCGGTGTAGTCGTTGCCCTTGACATACATGCCGTACTGCTTGTCCCAGAGATTCTCGGGATCGGTCACGAGAAACACGACCGGCAGGTTGGTGTTGTGCGCTTCGACGGTCTCCTCGTCGCCCATGATGACGTACGTATAGGAATGGACGTCGCTCGGATAGCGGTTGTTATCCGACGAGAAGGTGCGAACGCGCAAAACCGTGTTCTCCTTGATCGCGATCGGTCCCGATACGCGCGTATCGGATTCGGTCGGCGTCGTCGTTTTCACCGGGTCGTTTTCCTTGCCGCACGAAAGCGTATATGTCGCGTAGCATCCTTCCGGCACGGTGATGTTCACCGTCTGTACGCCCCGGTAAATGCCGCTGTGCGTATCCACGGTCGCCGCCTCGCAGTAGACGCCGCGTCCGTTCGTATCGTTCGCCGCGCCTTCGGTCGGCGTGTCGAACAGCTTCCATGCGCCGGTCGCGTCGCGTCCGTAGGACACGCAGGCATGCACCGGAGGAACGATCACGCGGTCGATCATGACGCCTTCCGCGTCATACAGCATCACCGTTTCGCCTTCCGCGGAGATGTCAAAGTTCAGAAGATACTTTCTCTGGTCGGCCGTTACGTCCTTTTCGGACTCCCCTTCACGGGGCAAACTGCCTTCGAGCTGCAGGACGAGATATCCTTTTCCGGCGATACTCGTTCCGTCAGGAAAAACCCATTTCCTCGGCTTTGTTTCGTTGTCCGAGATCGAAAACCCGGACAAATTGACCGGCGAATCGGACTTGTTGTAAAGCTCGATCCAGCTGCCGTAGTCGGCGTCGTACGGACGTTCGCTCTTGGTGCTGTTGGAATACGCATAGACGACGTGATATCCGTTCACGAGGATCTCGTTCAGCGAGATATCATGCACGCCCATCGGGCCGTTTTCCTTCTCCTCGAACAGCGTGCGGCCGTTGACCGTGTTGTCGTAACCGGGCGTCGGCTTGTCCGAGGATTCGAACGCGGCGTTCGGATCGAACTGGTTGTTGATATAGATCCGCGCGTAGGAACAGTTCTTTTGCTGCGGACCGAAGTCGATGAGATCGACGATCAGATCGTTGTTCGTCGTGAACAGGAGCGTTTCGCCGCCCTGTGAGGACAGACCGAAATCAAAGCTGTACACGCCGGACACCGGTTTTTCGGTGTGATACAGAACGAGATAGGAATATGCCTCGATCTTCGTCCCCTGCGGGAACGTGAACTTTTTCGGCTTGGTGACGTCGTCAGAAAGACTGTATCCCGAGAGATCGAACGCCGTGCTTCCGGAATTGTACAGCTCGATCCAGTCGCAGTACGTTCCGTCCGGCGCTTTGTGCGCACTGCCGTTCGCCGCCATGAACTCGGTCACGCGGACCGGACAGTCCGCCGTTTTCGTGACGCCGGTCTCGGACTGCGTCTGATGCGACGCGTTATAGGCATTCCAGCCCGCTTCGGTATTCGGGAAGCCGGGCGTCGGCTTCATCAGCGACCATTCGCCGTTTTCGCCGTACGCGAAAGCATTGCCGCCGACCGCGATCGCCTCGCCCTGCTCGTCCCCGACGCCGTACGCGTTTGCACTGCCCTTCTGCCCCGCATAGAAGCCGGATAGATCGACCGTCACGATCGCGGTGCCGGAAGGGTCGACAAAGCGCAGGACGTCGTTCCTGGAAAGTGCAAAGTCCGTAATGATGACCTTGCTCTCCGTGCCGTCGTCACTCTTGATCGTCAAAAATCCGTTCCCGTTCGTCGGGTCGTTTTTCATGCACCATACGACGAGGTAATCCTTTGCGTGGATGATCGACTCGCTCGGGAACATCCAGAGCGAGATCTCATCGTCGGTCAGTCCGTAGCCGAACAAGTCGATATCGCGGTCGCTTTTGTTGTACAGCTCGACGTAATCGCTGTACGTGCCGAGCGGGTCGCGCACGGTCTGCTTGTTGCTGACAAGGATCTCGCTGACGATCACGTCGGACTTGCTCTGCGTATTCGTCGTCTGACTGCCCGCACATCTGCTCGTCCCGCAGCTGATCATAGCGGAGATCCCGACGATCAGCACCAGCAAAATCGCGAGTCCGATCGCAAGAAGCGCCCGTTTTTGTTTCTGTTTATTGTTCATATCGTATCCTCAGCTTGCTCATTCTTCAACCATTGTATCATAGCATATTTTTCGCCGTCCGCAAGGCGGAACGAAAATTATTCACAAAAATCTTGCAGGTTTGACGACTATGCATAGTCGTGCATGCGTTTCAGCAAGGTCTTCCGCTCGTTCTCCTCCGGGTGTGCGGCACATCGAAGCAGCAGCGCATGCTTGATCCGACCTACGTGCTCGCCCGCCGGGATGCCGAGCTCTTTCATGATGTCCTCCCCCGAAACGGCGAGCTCGCTTTCCGAAAACGGTGCGTGCTCCCGCTGCATATCATCGTAAAGCTTCCGCCAGCGCGCGGCGGTATAGTCCGTTTTATACCCGCTGCCGCGAATATCCGCCTCACGGATCGCGATCAGGTCCTCCGTCCGCTCCCTGCCGAACGCCGCAAAGCGCTTTCGGATCGTCGCGTCCGACGCTTCGTCTTTGAGATCGAACATATGGATGCGGATCACGCCGCACACGCGCTCGATCAGCGCGTTCGGAAACCGCATTCGTTCAAGCATCGTCCGCGCGATCTCCGTTCCGTACACGTCGTGTGCGCAGAGCTTGCCGTCGCGTCGAACCGCTTCCGGCTTGCCGACGTCGTGCAAAAGCCCCGCAAGCCGCAGCGGAAGCTCCTCGGGCGTCTGCTCGCAGGTATGGAACAGATGCGTGAGAACATCGTATTTATGATAGTCCTTCCGCTGTTCCATACCCTCGCACAAAACAAGCTCCGGCATGATATACGGCAGCGCGCCGATATCCTTCAACATCGAAAGCGCTTTGAACAGGCGCGGTCCCAACAGGATCTTATCAAGCTCCTGCCGCTTGCGCTCCCACGCAACGTCAGAAAGCAGCGCCGCGTTCGCCTTTGCCGATTCCCACGTCAATGGGCCGATCGAAAAGTCCAGCGCCGCCGCGAATCGCACAAGCCGTAAGATCCGCAGTCCGTCGTCCTTTAAGATCACGGACGGATCCTTTGTCGTGGTCCGCAGGACGCGGTTTTCAAGATCCGCAAGTCCGCCGGTCGGATCGAGGATCGTTCCGTCGGAAACGGATTCGTACAGCGCGTTGACCGAGAAATCCCTGCGAAACGCGTCGGTCTCGGGCGAATCGGAAAAGCATACCGCATCCGGTCTGTGCATGCCTCCCGCGCCGTAGGATTCGGTGCGGAAGGTCGTGTGCTCATAATCCGTGCCGTCGACGGTAAGAAGCACCGTGCCGAGCGTTTTCTGCACGATCTTTGCCTCGATGCCGAACGTCTTTGCATATGCGATCAGTTCGTCCGGTCTTGCCTTGCTTGCAAGGTCCACATCGTGCACCGTTCTTCCGAGCAGCGCATCGCGCACGCAGCCGCCGACCGCATAGAGCTTTACCCCGTCCCGTTCGAGGGCTTCGGCAAAGTCGCGCAATGCAGTCGGCAGCTCTAACATATTATGCTTCTCCTTCGGGTGTTTCGGGCGTCGTTTCCGGGGTGGGTGCTTCGCCCTCCTCGTCGGGTACGATATCCTGATGCGGCAGCAGCGCGACGCTTGCGATCTTCGTGTCGCCGTCGAGCGACATCAGCCGCACGCCCTGCGTGTTTCTGCCGATGATCGAGATCTGATCCACCGGCATCCGCATGATCACGCCGTCGTCGCGGACAAGCAGCAGATCTTCGTCCTCGGTCGTCATTCTGAGGCACGCGAGCCCGCCGGTCTTTTCGGTTGCTTTCATGGCGAGGATGCCTTTGCCGCCGCGGCCCTGCACCGTGAACTGGCTCTCCTCGGTGCGCTTGCCGAGACCCTTTTCGGTGACGGTCAGCACGAGCCCGCCCTCTTTGACGAGGATCATGTCCATGACGACGTCACCCTCGTCCAGCTTGATCGAGCGCACGCCCATGCCGCCGCGGCCGGTCGCGCGCACGTCGCTTTCACGGAAGCGGATGCACTTGCCGTTTCTCGACGCAATGATGAACTCATGCGCGCCGCTGCTCATTTCGACGGAGATCAGCTCGTCGCCCTCGCGTACGGTCTGCAGCACGAGCCCGCCCTTGCGAATATTCATGCATTCCGAGATGCGCGTCTTCTTGATAAGACCGTCGCGCGTCGCGGTGACGAGATACCCCGTCTCCTCGATCTCACGCGGGACGATGAACATTGCCGTGACCTTTTCGCCGGTCTTCAATTGCAGCAGGTTCACCACCGGGATGCCCTTCGAGGTGCGGCTCGCTTCGGGGATCGCGTAGCACTTGATGCGGAACACGCGGCCCATGTTCGTAAAGAACATGATCGGCGCGTGCGTGCTCGAAACCAGTACGCGCTCGACGTAATCCTCATCCTTCGTTGCCTGTCCCTTGACGCCCTTGCCGCCGCGGTTCTGTGCGCGGAAGGTTTCGGACGGGGTGCGCTTGATGTAGCCGAAATGCGTCATGGTGACGGCCATCTCTTCTTCCTGGATGATGTCGTCGAGGTCGATGTCGTCCAGCGCCTGCGTGATCTCGGTGCGGCGCGGGTCCGCAAGACGTGCCTTGACGTCCAGCGCTTCTTCCTTTACGACCTCGAGAAGCTTATGCTCGTCGGAGAGGATCGTGCGTAAATATGCAACGCGCTCGCGAAGCTGCTTGTCTTCTTCCAAAAGGCGCTCGCGTTCGAGACCGGTCAGCCGCTGCAGACGCATATCGAGGATCGCCTGCGCCTGCCGCTCGGAAAAGCCGAACTTTGCGCAAAGACCGTCCTTTGCCGCCTGTCCGTTCGGTGACGCCTTGATGAGCGCGATGATCTCGTCGATCACGTCCAGCGCGCGCAAAAGACCGTCCAGGATGTGCAGACGCTCCTCGGCGCGGTTCAGATCGTACCGCGTGCGGCGCGTGACGACGTCCTTCTGGTGCTGGAGGTAATAATACAGGATCTCCTTGAGATTCAAAATCTTCGGTTCGCCGTCGACCAGCGCGAGGTTGATGACGCCGAACGTGTCCTGCAGCTGCGTGTGTTTATAAAGGTTATTCAGAACGACGTTTGCGTTGACGTCCTTCTTGAGCTCGATGACGATGTGCGTGCCGTTGCGGTCCGTTTCGTCGCGCAGATCGGAAATGCCCTCGATGCGCTTTTCATGCACGAGATCCGCAATGCTCTCGACGAGCCGCGCCTTGTTGACCTGATACGGGATCTCGGTCACGATGATGCGGCTGCGGTTCTGACTTAGCTGCTCGATCTCGGTCTTTGCGCGGACGATGAGCTTGCCGCGGCCGGTGCGGTACGCCTGCGCGATGCCGCTCCTTCCGAGGATCGTTGCGCCGGTCGGAAAGTCCGGACCCGGAATGTACTGCATCAGCTCGTCGACCGTGATGTCCGGATTGTCGATCAAAGCGACGAGACCGTCGATCGTTTCGCCGAGGTTGTGCGGGGGCATGTTCGTCGCCATACCGACCGCGATGCCGTTCGAACCGTTTACGAGCAGATTCGGGAACCGCGCGGGAAGCACCGTCGGCTCCTGCTGCGTGCCGTCGAAGTTCGGCTGAAAATCGACCGTGTCCTTATCGATGTCGCGCATCATTTCCATGGCCATCTTGGATAGACGCGCTTCCGTATAACGCATCGCCGCCGCGCCGTCGCCGTCGGCGGAGCCGAAGTTGCCCTGCCCCTCGACGAGCGGATAGCGCGTGTTGAAGTCCTGCGCGAGTCGCACCATCGCGTCGTATACGGACGAGTCGCCGTGCGGATGGTATTTACCCATGCAGTCGCCGACAATACGCGCGGACTTTCTCGTGGGCTTGTCGGGCGTGACGCCGAGCTCTTCCATCGAGTGCAGGATGCGGCGGTGCACCGGCTTCATGCCGTCGCGCACGTCGGGGAGCGCACGGCTCGTGATGACCGACATTGCGTAGGCAATGAAGCTCTTCTGCATCTCGCGTTCCAGATTGATCGGCCGGATGCGGCCGTTGTTCGTTGTCATTTCATCCATAGTGTTACCTCATCAGATGTCCAGATCGGTGACGAGCTTCGCGTTCTGCTCGATGAACTCGCGCCGCGGCTCGACCTTGTCGCCCATCAGAAGCGTAAACAGCCGATCCGCTTCAACCGCGTCCTCGACCGTGACCTTGAGCATCAGGCGCTGTTCGGGGTCCATCGTCGTTTCCCAGAGCTGTTCCGGGTTCATCTCGCCGAGACCTTTGTAGCGCTGGATCTCCGGCTTCGGATCGGGTCCGATCTCCTTAAGCTTCGCGTCGAGCTCCTCATCGGAATACACGTAGCACTGCATCTTGCCGCGCTTGACGCGGTAGAGCGGCGGCTGCGCAATATAGACGTAGCCCTCGTCCACCAGCGGACGCATGTGCCGATAGAAGAACGTCAGCAAAAGGATCCGGATATGGCTGCCGTCGACGTCCGCATCGGTCATGCAGATGATCTTGTGGTAGCGGAGCTTCGTGACGTCGAACTCGGTGTCGATGCCCGCGCCGAACGCAGTGATCATGTACTTGATCGCGTCGGAGGAAAGCATGCGGTCGAGACGCGCCTTTTCGACGTTCAGGATCTTTCCGCGAAGCGGCAGGATCGCCTGATACTTGGGGTTTCTGCCCATCTTCGCCGAACCGCCTGCGGAATCGCCCTCAACGAGGAAGATCTCGCACTTCGACGCGTCCTTTTCGGTGCAGTCAGAAAGCTTTCCGGGAAGCGCGGTCGAATCGAGCGCGGTCTTTCTGCGGGTAAGGTCCCTTGCCTTTCTTGCCGCCTCTCGCGCACGCGATGCCATCAGGCACTTGTCGACGATCAGACGGCCGATCTGCGGGTTTTCATCGAGGTATTCCGAAAGCCCTTTATAGACCGTGTTGCTCACCAGCGGACGGATATCGGCGTTGCCGAGCTTCGTCTTGGTCTGGCCCTCGAACTGCGGCTCCTGGAGCTTGACCGAAATGACCGCGGTGAGACCCTCGCGGATGTCCTCGCCGGACAGCGAGCCGTCCTTATCCTTGAAGAGATTCGCGCGCTTCGCGTAGTCATTGATTGCGCGGGTCAGCGCAAGCTTGAAGCCGTCCAGATGCGCGCCGCCCTCGTGCGTGTTGATGTTGTTCGCGTAGGTGTAGATGTCCTCGTTGTAGCCGTCGTTGTACTGCATTGCGATCTCGACGGTCGCAGTCTCCTCGCCGTTCTCCATGCGCTTTGCGGAGAAATAGATCGGCTCCGGATGGAGGACCTCTTTATTCTTGTTATAGTGCGACACGAACGAACGGATACCGCCCTCAAAGCAGTAGTCGCGCTCCATATGCGGCTCCTCGCGCTCATCGATCGCCGTGATGCGCACGCCCGCGTTCAGAAACGCAAGCTCGCGAAGACGGGATTTCAGCTTGTCGAACTCGAACTTGACTTCGTCGAAGATCTCCGCGTCCGGCTTGAACGTGACGCTCGTGCCGGTATCGTTCTCGGCGCATTCGCCCACGACCTCGACCTTGGTCACCGGGATACCGCGCTGATACTTCTGTCGATGGATCTTTCCGCCTCTTCTGACCTCGACCGTCAGGTCCTCGGACAGCGCGTTGACGCACGAAAGACCGACGCCGTGCAGACCGCCGGAGACCTTGTAGCCGCCGCCGCCGAACTTGCCGCCCGCGTGCAGGATGGTCAGCGCGACCTCCAGCGCGTCCTTGCCGGTCTTTTCATGATAGCCCACCGGAATGCCGCGGCCGTTATCGGAAACCGTCACGGTCTCGCCCACGTGGATCACGATGTTGACATGGTCGCAGAACCCCGCCATCGCCTCGTCGATCGAGTTGTCGACGAGCTCATAGACGAGGTGGTGCAAGCCCCGCGAATCGGTCGAGCCGATGTACATGCCCGGACGGCGGCGAACCGCCTCGAGCCCTTCCAGAACCTGGATCTGTGACGCGCCGTAGTCGGCGCTCACTTCATGCTGCAAATCTTCCATTCAGTACATTCTCCGTTTCTATGATAAACTTTCATTCAATCGCTCTTTGAGCGTTTCCACCGCGGTCGCGGCGGCGTACACATAAGTTGTTCCTTCGCGCGAGCAGATCACGTACGCCTTCGGGCGGCCGTAGGACGGATAATAGTGTCCCGCCTCCACGCAGTCGCGAATGATGCGCTCCGTCTCCGCCGTCGCTTTTCCCGCCGGCTGGATTGCGATCACGTCTTTGGTCGGCACGAAGCGGTTTTCGCCGATGTGCAAAAGCATTACTCCTCCACCACCCTTCCGTTACAGACGCGATACACCTGCATACTCAAAGCGCCCGCTTTCACAAACTCTTCAAGATGCGTACAGGTCACAAACGTCTGACAGTCCGAAACGACCTCGAGGAGACGTGCCTGCCGCTCCGCGTCAAGCTCGGAAAAGACGTCGTCCAGAAGCAGCACGGGGCGTTCGCCGCGCACCCTTCGGACAAGGTCGATCTCCGAAAGCTTCAGAGAAAGCGCCGCGGTGCGCTGCTGCCCCTGCGAGCCGTAAACCCGAAGGTCGCGTCCGTTCAGCAAAAGCCCCAGATCGTCCCTGTGCGGACCGACCGAGGTGAACCCGCGGAATACGTCGCGCTCGAGCCGTTCGCCGAGCTGCACCGTCAGCGTTTCGCGCATCGTGTCGTAATCCTGCACCGGGATCGTCGGCTCGTAGACCGTTTCAAGGATCTCCTTCGTACCGCTCATCTTCGCGTGGAGCGTGTGCGCGTTTTGCGAAAGCTCCTCCACAAACGCCGCCCGTGTCTGCATGATCGAAGCGCCGAGCTTACTTAGCTGCTCGTCCCAGAGCTCGATCATATCGTATGGGACGCTCTCCTCCTTCAAAAGCAGGTTGCGGCTTTTCAGCGCCTGATTGTACTGCTGCAGGGTGTAGTAGTACGCGGGCTTCAGCTGCGATAGCTCCATATCAAGGAACCGCCGCCGTTCCTGCGGACCGTCCTTGACAAGCTGCAGGTCCTCCGGCGAGAACATGACGACGTTCAAACATCCCATCAGCTCCCCCGAGCGGTTCAGCGGCGTTTCGTCGAGATACACGCGCTTCCGCTCCCCGCGAATGAGCTCGATGCGGATCGAGCGCGACCCGCCGCGCGTTTCCAAAGCAAGCGCGACGCTGCCGTCTGTCATCCCGTCCATGATGAGTTCGCTGTCGTGCGGTGTGCGGTGGCTGCGTCCCAAAGCGCACAGAAAGATCGACTCGAGCACGTTGGTCTTCCCCTCGGCGTTGAGCCCCGAAAGGATATTGAGCCCGGGTTCCGGATACAGCTCGAGGTCTGTATAATTCCGGAATCTATGCAGTTCGAGTCCCTTGATCCGCATGCGTATAAACTCCTCACAATTTACCATAAGAGTATAGCACATCCGTACGATTTTGTAAATATCAATATAGAAGAAAAAGGGAATCTTTTCATATATTTTACATTGCAGATCCCATGGATCCCGCGCGTTTTCCGGGCACGAAAAAAGCCCGCGAATGCAGGCGTATTGACAGACCGTTTATTACATGGTATAGTGGCTGTGCCTATAAAGAGTGCGCGAGAGACAAGCTCGCTGACCGCACGACAACCTGCCGAAAGGTAAGGTGCCAAAGCTTGACCGATGGGTACAGACCAAGTTGCATCCTGCACCCATCGGCGACGATGGGTGCTTTTGTGTGCTCCGAATCGGCAAATCATAAAGGAGGACACAAAAATGCAAAGAACTGACAGCCCGCTTCTCGTACATATCCCCCATGCCTCGACAACGATCCCCGAAACGGAGCGAGAGCGATTCTGTATCCCCGATCTGGACGCCGAATTGCTGAACATGACAGATCTGTATACGGACGAATTGTTCGAAGGAACCTATGACTCGATTCGTTTCCCCGTCAGCCGGCTGGTATGCGATCCGGAACGGTTCCGAGACGATGAAAGCGAAGACATGTCACGCGTCGGCATGGGCGCCGTCTATGCCCGCACGTCCTGCGGGGAAGTCCTGCGGCAGGTGAATGCGCGGGAACGGGAGCGCATCCTTCGCCGCTACTACGATCCTCACCATCGCGTGTTTACCGAACGCGTTTCCGAAAAGCTCCGGATATACGGCAGGTGTCTGATCATTGACGCGCATTCGTTTCCGGCGATTCCTTTGCCGTACGAGCCGGATCAGGACAGAAACCGCCCTGATTTTTGCATCGGTACAGATCCGTTCCATACGCAGCCGGGATTAAGGAACGCTTGCGAATCGGTTTTGCGCGGCGGCGGATATTCGGTTTCCGTGAACCGTCCGTTTTCCGGCGCGATCGTCCCGATGTCCTTTTACAGAACCGATCGCCGCGTACAATCGGTCATGATCGAAGTCAACCGGAAACTATATGTGGAACCTGACGGCAGGCGCAAGGAGGCATTCGGGGACGTCCGACGGATTCTGCAGGATCTGCTGCATGCACTGGACCTTCGATACACCGAAACGGACCGATAAAAGAAAAGAAGGATCCGGGATCCTTCTTTAAGTCTAATAAACGGTAAAGCTGTTACGGAAGATCCTCCTCCACCTTTTCCGGCGGGACCTCGAGAAGTTCCGGATGCTTCAGATAGTTGAAGAGCTTTCTGCTTGCGACCACGTACTGCGAGCCGGAGCAGACGCGCTCGTCCATGACGATCCCCATCGGGATGCACTTTTCGAACACGATCTCGCCCTTTTTGCGGGTGGGGACCTCGTGCGGGATGCCCATCGCGATGATCATGGTCGTCGTGCCGAAGTTGTAGACGTGATGATAGATCGCGTTGGTGCGGATGCTTGCGAGGTTCGTGATCGTCAGCGAGCAATGGAACGGGCTCGCGTCGATGATGCTCTTCGGAAGCCAACCGAACTTATCCATCAGCTTGAACATGCATACGCCGAAGCGGCAAAGTCCCGGGACCTTCAGAAGCTTGCGGATGAGATCGTCCGTCGAGTTCGTGTCGCCCTTTTCGCGGTTTTCCTGCACGTACTGATCGAGCGTTTTGTGCACGTCGTCGATCGTGAACTCCGGCTTGAAATGCATTTTGTTCATCGTGCCCTCGGTCTCGCCGGGCTTTAAGACCACCATGCCGACCGCGATCTCGTTGCGTGCGTAGATCGTCTTATTCACGACGAAGCGGTTGATGATCGGGTACTCCGCGACCGTGCGCACGTACGCCGCGAGCACGAGCCCGAGATGCGAATACTCCTTGCCCTCGGCGCGCTTTTTATTCAGATACGCCTGCATCGGCTCGACCGGGATATCGACCGTCATCATGTTCATGGAATCGCAGCGCTGATCCATGATGTGCGCCGCGACCTGATACATCGGCTGCGCGGTCTTGACTCGTCTTCCGTCTTTTCTCATCGTTGTTCTCCCTCTGTTTTTTGGATTGGGTTTTGTATGGTTTCCGGCTCTCCCTTTCTGGCGAATTTCTGCACGCCGTAGATCCCGACGAGGATCACCGCGCAGAACACGGCGGAAAGCCACGTAAACGGCTCTTTCAGAATGACCGCGCCCGCGATCACGGAGACCGCCGTCGTCAGATTCGCGTACACGGTCGAGCGCGTCACCGTCATATACGTCGCCATATAGGACAGCAGAAAGTAGCTCACGACCGAGCAGCACACGGCAAGGAACAGCACCGGCAGCAGAAACTTCGGTTCCGCCATCGGCGCAAAGAACGCGCCCATGTCAAAGCGGGTCCGGACAAGCGCGATCGGCGTAAAGCACACCGCGCCCATGCCGATCATGAGATACGTGCGTTCGAACGCCGTAAACTCGGCGGAAAGCCCGCGGTCGAGGATGCCGTACGCCGCCGCGGACAGCACCGCGACGACCAGCCCGACCACGCCGATCCAGTCGAGCGAGCCGCTTGAATGGGTCAGAAGCCCGATACCGATGACGCCGCCGACCGAAAGAAAGCTGAATACGATCTGCATAAATGTCGGCTTTTCATGGAGCGTCGGGATCGCCGCGAAGATCGCGATGATCGGGATCACGGCGATCATCACGCCCGAAAAGATCGTCGTCGAATGGATGACGCCGAGCTCCTCGCCGATGAAGTAGATCACCGGCTCCATCAGTCCCATCAGCAGCGGAAGCCAGATGCGTTTCCACTTGCCGCGAAAGTCGATCCGCACAACGCGAAAAAGCAGCAGCAGGTTCATGATCAGAAAAGCGATCAGAAACCGATGGCTGAGCAGCAGATACAGGTCGTTATTCACCACGCCCAAAGCAGACTTCGTGCCGAGAAAGCTGAAGCCCCAGAAAATATGACTGACGAGCGCCGCCAGAAAGAGCGTGATCTCCTTTTTCTTCATATCCCCCGTGATCAGTCGATCCTGTATTCGAGGATCGTCTTGCGTTCGGTCAATCCCATCCGTTTATAGAACGCGAGCGCTGTTTTGTTGTCGTTCCAGACGTTCAGCGTGATCCAGTCGAACCCCGCTTCCTTCGCGTACGCCTTCACGCACGCAAACAGCCGCTGTCCGACGCCGGTGCGGCGTGCACATTCGTCCACGCAGATATCGTCGATATACAGTTCCCTGCGTCCGACGATGATCCCGTCGTCCTGGATCTCCTGTACGAAGCTGATCGCATAGCCCCTGACGCGGTCGTTTTCGTCCGTTTCCACAAACAGCACGCAGTTCGGATCTTCAAGAAGCTTCAAAACGTCCGCTTCGGAATACTTCTGCGTACCGCTGCGGTACATATCGGGACGCACGGCGGCGTGCACCTCCAGCACCTGTTTGAGAAGCGCAGAGATGCGCGGCGCGTCCTTCGGTTCGGCTCTGCGGATCATGTTCATTCCTTCATCATCTTCGCCGCAAGCTTCATGCGCTGTTCCTTACTGAGGATGCGCTTGCGCATGCGGATGCTCTTCGGCGTGATCTCGACAAGCTCGTCATCCGCGATGAACTCAAGGCACTGCTCGAGCGTGAAGAGCGTCGGCGGCGTGAGGCGCAGCGCTTCGTCGCTGCCCGCCGCGCGCATGTTGGTGACGTGCTTCTTTTTGCAGACGTTGACGACGATGTCGTCCGCGCGCGCACATTCGCCCACGATCTCGCCCTCGTAGACCGGCACGCCCGCGCCGATGAACATCCTGCCGCGATCCTGCGCGTAGAACAGCCCGTAGGAGCAGGAATCGCCCGTTTCGTGCGCGACCAAGCTTCCCGTCTTGCGCTCGGCAATGTCGCCCTTATAGGGCTCGTAGCCGTAAAAGATGTGGTTCATAACGCCGTTGCCGCGCGTATCGGTCATGAGTTCCGAACGATACCCCATCAGTCCGCGCGCCGGGATCAAAAACTTCAGGCGCGTTCCGGTGTCGCCGAGCGTCGTCATGTCGGTCATTTCCGCCTTGCGCATGCCGAGCTTTTCCATGACCGCGCCGACGTATTCCTGCGGCACGTCGATGGTCAGCTCCTCGATCGGCTCGGTCACGACGCCGTTCTCGTCCTTGTGCAGGATGACCTTCGGGCGGGACACAGCAAATTCGTAGCCCTGACGGCGCATCTGCTCGATCAGGATCGAAAGATGCAGCTCGCCGCGGCCGCTGACGCGGAACGTATCGGTGGACTCGGTCTCCTCGACGCGCATGGATACGTTCGTCTTGACCTCGTTGAACAGGCGGTCGCGGAGGTTTCGGCTCGTGACGTACTTGCCTTCCTTGCCCGCGAACGGACTGTCGTTGACGAGGAACATCATCGAAACGGTCGGCTCGTCGATCTTGACGAACGGCATGGGCTCGACGAGCGACGGATCGCACGCGGTCTCGCCGACGTTCAGATCCTCCACGCCCGCGACGCAGACGATGTCGCCCGCGTACGCTTCCTCGACCTCGACGCGCTGCAGGCCCTCGAAGTTGTAGAGCCGCGTGATCTTCGTGTCACGGCGGCGGTTCTCCTGTCCGCCGCAAAGTGTGATGATCTGTCCGCGCTTTGCAACGCCGCGCTCGATCCTTCCGATGCCGATCTTGCCGACGTATTCGTCGTAGTCGATCGTCGAAAACAAAATCTGCAGCGGCGCATCGGTATCGGTCGCGGGAGACGGGATCTCCTTCAGGATCGTGTCGAAGACCGCCTGCATGTTGTTCTCCATCTGATCCGGTTCATAACCGGACTGCCCGTTCCGCGCGGATGCATAGACGATCGGGAAATCAAGCTGCTCGTCCGTTGCGCCGAGCTCGATGAACAGCTCCAGCGCCTCGTCCACGACCTCGTAGGGACGCGCTTCGGGACGGTCGACCTTGTTCACCACGACGACCGCCTTTTTGTTGAGCTCCAGCGCTTTGCGGAGCACGAACCGCGTCTGCGGCATGCAGCCCTCGAACGCATCGATCAAAAGCAGAACGCCGTCGACCATCTGCAAAATGCGCTCGACCTCACCGCCGAAGTCCGCGTGACCCGGCGTGTCAACGATATTGATGCGCGTGTCGCCGTAGGTGACCGCGGTGTTTTTGGACAGGATCGTGATGCCGCGCTCGCGCTCGAGATCGCCGCTGTCCATGATGCGGTCGGTTCCCTGCTCGCTCCGGCGCAGCGCGCCTGCGTCCTTCAGCAGCTGATCGACCAACGTCGTCTTGCCGTGGTCGACGTGCGCAATGATCGCAACGTTGCGAATATTCATAAAAACTCCTCTTTTCTTCGGATTGTCTTTGTTTCTTTCAAAAAACGAACCAAAATATTATACATCGGAGATCTCTGTAATGCAAGTAATTTCGATAAAAAAAGCGCCCGAAGGCGCATCAGACTGTCGTAAAAAGGGGGCAGAAGCCGCGTTTTCAATCCAGTCCGACCACGTGCCGCAGAATCAAAGCGGCATCCGAGGCGTTCACCGTGCCGTCGCCCGAATAATCCGCCGCAAGCAGCCCTGCCCCGGGGATATCCGATAGCTTCACAAGGAACCGCAGGATCAGCGCCGCATCGGACGCGGTGACCGTGCCGTTTCCGTTTGCGTCACCCACGAGGACCGTCGGCACGTCCGCACCGAGCGTGATATAGTTCTTCCAGATGAACGCGCCCTGTCCCGTCGCGCGGTCCATGATATAGTACCAGTTCTTTGACTGATAGTAGACGTAGACCTTGTCGCCCTTGTTCAGCGGCCGGTACTTGCCGAAGTTGGTGGACGGACCCTGCCGGAGATTCGAATCGTCTGCGTTGCAGACGCCTTCCCAATGCGGCTGCGGGCTGCGCTCGTAATAGCTGACGTAATCGCCGTGCACGTAACCGATCTTTCCGCTTGTTTCGTCATACACCTGAAGCCAGTCGCCGCTTTCCGAAAGCACGCCGGGGATCGCGCCGAGCTTCAGAACCCCGATCACATCATAGGAGGTCGACGGTCCAGACCTGAGATTCAAAGAGATCGACGTGACGATCACGTCGTACGCGATCGGTCCCGGAGGCGGCGCCGCCGTCGGCGCTGCGGTGGGCTGCGGCGTTGCGGTCGGTTTCGGCGTTGCGGTCGGTTTCAGCGTAGCCGTCGGCGTTGCAGTCGGTTTCAGCGTAGCCGTCGGCGTTGCGGTCGGTTTCGGCGTTGCCGTCGGCTGCGGCTCGTCGCCGCCCTCGTATGTGAAGCCGAAATCCGCCGTCGATTCGATCGCTTTGCCGTTTTCGTCGTACAGCGTTGCGCCGCGAAAGTAGAATTTCAGCACGTCCACGTAGGAGTAGCCCTTCTTCACCATCTGCCCCGCGCCGCGGTGCGAAAGACCCGCGCGATGCCCGCTGTTCACGCCCCACACGAGTTTCCACTCGTTCTTCTGCGTGCGAACGACAAAGCAGATCGAGCCGGCCGCATCGGGCACGACCGCCGTTTTGACCTCATCCGGCGTGCAGGAAAAACGGACCTGCTTCTGTTTTCCTGCGCTGTCCTTGATCGTCAGCGTCCAGTAATACTGCTTTTCAGGCGCAAGCGTGCTCGGGTAGCGAGCGGTGCCGTCAGGGTTGTCCGGATCGTAGACGCCGGTGATCGCGTCGACCGAAACGATCTCCTCTGCGCCGGTCTGATCAAGCAGAAACGCATTGAGCTTTGCGTTCATGTTTTTCGGATTCGTTCCGTCGACCGTCAGCACGACGTTTTTGGTCGAGCCCAAAAGATCGAAGGGGTCATAACCGAACCAGTATGCGCCGTCGTTTGCCGTTCCGCCCCAACGGATGCGCGGTGTGATCGCCTGTCCACCGTTCGCGGTGCAGTAATATGTCTTGACGGTCTTACCGTTATATCGGAGTGTCTGCATCCAGACCGCGTCGACCGCCGCGATGGTGTTCTTGTCCTCCGCCACGTAGCCGTAATAGAGCTGTGAAGTCGTGGTGTCGTATACGTCGAAATACTTGCTCTTTCTCGCCTCGACCTCCGCAAGCGCAAAGCCCTTCGCACAGATCGTTTCCGTCTTCAGAAAGTCCGTCTTCGAGGAGTCCGAAAGCTCCCCGCTGACGACGCCGTAAAGGTAACGGTGCATATCGACGTAATTTATCAGCCGCAGCGTGCCGCCGTCGTTATAGAATACGAAGTCGCCGTAATACTTGCGCGTGCCGTGCTTGGGGTTGTCAAATGTCAGGATCGTGGCGGCGTCTGTACCGACCCGCTTGAGCCGTACGGACGTATCCGTGGTTTGCAGCGTGCCCGCAGACGAATGCGAAACCGTGATCGTGCCGTTGCTGAGCTTTGCGGTGACGGTTCCGCCGCTGACGGTCTTGCTGCCGACCGCATATTTGCCGGCAAGCTTTATCGTGAGCGTATCCGCGCCGTTCGTGGACAGAAGCACGCGCACGATCGTTTCATCCTCCGCCGCCTCTGCCTGCCGTACCGCGATCGGAAGCATGAACAGGCAAAGCAGCAGACAAAGCACCCGTTTCATAAGCGCGCCTCCTTTCCCTCGGTTCTGCGTAACTCCGTTATAACACAGATCGGCAAAAAAACAAACGCCTTTCGGCGTTTGTTGAAACAATGTTTACAAGGATGACGAAACTATGTTGCAATTCTGGAAAAATCAGGAAACCGGGGCGTAGATCCGCATGATCGCTTCCGCCGCCTTCCGTCCGTCGACCGCCGCGCTGACGATGCCGCCGGCGTATCCCGCGCCTTCGCCGATCGGGTACAGTCCCCGATGTGAAACGGACTCCATCGTTTCGTCGCGCAGGATCCGGAGCGGCGACGACGTGCGGCTTTCCACCGCCGTCAGCACCGCGTCCTCCATGTCGTACCCTTTGAGCTGTCTGCCGAATGATTTGAGCCCGTCGCGGATGCCTGCGGAAACGAAATCCGGCAGGCAGTCCGAAAGCCGCGTATAACGCACGCCGGGGCGATACGTCGGTTCAACCGAACGGGAGGGTTTGGATTGCTCGTCCCGCAAAAATGCGCCGACCGTAGACGCGGGCGCCGTACCGTCCGCGCCGCCCGAAAGGAACGCTTCGCGTTCGAGCCGGTCGAGATACCGAAGCCCGTCCATCGGATGCGTACCGAAATCCTCCGGCGTGATCTGCACGACGACCGCCGCGTTTGCGTTTTTGCCGTCGCGGGCGAAGTTGCTCATACCGTTGACGACAACCTGTTCGTTCCCGCTCGCGCTCGCGACGACCTGACCGCCTGGACACATGCAGAACGTATAGACGCCGCGCTCGCCGCTTTTCCCGGTAAGCCGGTATTCCGCCGCGCCTAGCCGGGGGTGATCCGCCATCGGTCCGTACTGGCTTTCGTTGATCAGGCGCTGCGGATGCTCTGCGCGTACGCCGATCGCAAACGCCTTCGGCGCCATCGCAACACCCTTCTCATACAGCATCCGCGCCGTATCCCGCGCGCCGTGCCCGATCGCGAGCAGCAGCGCTGCGCAGGGTTCCCAAACCGTGCGGTCGCCTTCACGGATACAGACCGCCGTGATCTTTCCGTCCGTCATGCGGATATCCGTAAGCTTTGCGGAAAAGCGAACTTCCCCGCCCGCCGCTTCGATCCTTTTTCGGAGGTTGCCGACCACCGTGCGCAGCCGGTCCGTGCCGATGTGCGGCTTCGCAAGATACGCGATCTCCTCCGGCGCGCCGCACGCGATCATGTCTTTCAGGATCCCGTCGATGTGCGGATCGCGGATGCGCGTCGTGAGCTTGCCGTCCGAAAACGTCCCCGCGCCGCCTTCGCCGAACGCGACATTGCTGTCCGGATCCGGTTCTTTAATTCGTCCGGACCAGTACGTTTCCACGTCCTTCACACGCTCTTCGATCGGTCGTCCGCGCTCGATCACGAGCGGGCGGTATCCGTTTTCTGCAAGCGTCAGCGCGGCAAACAGCCCTGCGGGGCCGAGTCCCGTCACAACGATCCTGCCTTCCGCCTGCTTCGTGCCAAAGGCAAACGGCTCCGGTTCGGATTCGCCGACTGGCTCCGCCTTGATCTTCGGATCGTTCAAAACGCGCTTTGCCGCCGCGTCGGTCAGCGTGAGCTCCGCATGGATGCAATGAAAGATATCCTGCTTCTTGCGCGCGTCGAGCGCCTGCCGCACAATGCGTATACGGATCAGCGCATCCCGCGGAACACCGAGCTTTTTACA
>JAFZIH010000135.1 GCA_017554455.1 Clostridia bacterium
ATCACGATATGGAAGCCCTCGCCGGTGATCTTCCAGCAATCCTCACGCGCGCCGCTTTCGTCGCGGTAGAACGTCGCTTTGAGATTATGCGTAGGAAGCTGCTCGCCGGACAGGTTCTTATACGTGCGGGCGAGCGATGCGAAGATCTTCTGTTCGTTCAGCACGAGATCCTGTTCGGATGTTTGCGGCGGTTCCGCTTCCACGAAGTTTTCGGGATACGCCGGCGTCGAGTAATCCCATTGGATGTCCGCAAGGAAATACTCCCATTCGAGCATGGCGTCGCTGTTCGGGAATACCGAAACCTGCCAGAGTTTGTTGCCGATATACGAGAACGCCAAACAGGTTTCCGTGTCGGTCTTATACTGATAGATGAGCTCGTTCGTCATGCCCATATCCTGACGGTAATGCTTGATATGATATCCGAGCTTTTCCGCGATCGCGATATTATCCTTTTCACGGTCGCTCAAAGCGCCGTCCGGATAGGTCAAAAGATCGGCGCAGATGAGCTGACAGTCCGATGCGCGGACCGCCAGAAAATACGTTCTTCCGCGATCCAGGATTCGGAAAAACGATTCGCGATCACCCGTCGGGTCGGTAAAGAGCGTCACAAACGCGGTGTCTGCCTCATAGCCGGTGAGCGCCTCATACGTCTGTCCGAACAGGATCTCCGTCAGCTGCTCCGCCGCGCTGACGGCTGCCGCTTTCTGCTCTTCGGTCGCGTCCTCCGCCGTCCACAGGCACGTATTGTCCGATTGCCAGATGCCGGTGCGGACGGGAATGACCGTACGCCTGCGCTGCTGCACCTCCTCGGTGATATCCTTGATCATATCCACGGAGAGCTTTGTTTCCGCCGGCGCGGGCGACGGTGTGGGAACGGGGTTTATCAGTTCCTCTGCGGATTCGTCGTCAACCGCAGCCGCCGGTTCGTTTTGTTCCTCCTTCGCTTCCGCGACGGTCGCAAAGGTCTTGCCTTCCTTGGAGAATCTGATTACGCCGCCGAGGACGAGTCCGGACAGGACGCCGAGGCACAGAACGCCGCAGAGCGCGATCATAAGCACTTTGTGTTTTGTTAAGAATGTTTTCATGGCTTGCTGCCTCCTTTCTACAGCCCCATCCTATCACGGAACTTGTAACAGAGTCTTCACAGAGTTGTATCTAACTTGTAAAAACATGCGGCAAAGCCGCTATTCATGTCCGTTGTAGGGGGCGTCGACCCAGACGCCCCGCTGTCTATCATACAAACCTTACCGTCGCCGTCGTGCCCTTTTGGGGTTCGGACATAAACGAAAGCTTTGCGCCGTGCAATGCCGCAATCTCGTGGCACAGCGGCACGCCGAGCCCGCTGCGCACACTCGGGTTCTTTGCGTGCGACGGGTCGTTGACGTATTTGAGCTGCTCCGGGGTCATGCCGGAACCCGTGTCAATGATCTCGATCCTGTTCGGCGTCGCCCGCATCTTCACCTGCGCGCCGGGCTCCGACGCCTTCACCGCGTTTCCGATCAGGTTTCCGAGCATGGAAAGAAGCAGCGCGCGGTCGGCGGTGAGCGCGTCCCACTCGATCTCCGTTTCAAGCGTCGGATAGGTCGCCTGAAGGTGCGCCGCAAGCTCAGAGAGCTTCACGCGCTCCGGCCGGAACACGTTCTTTCGCGCATCGGCCATGGTCAGAAGCTTTTGTGAGATCTCGCCGAGCCGTTCGCTCTCCGAGACGATATAGCTTGCCGCCGTGTGCTGCTGCTCCGGCGTGAGCTTTGCGCGCTCGAGAAGCTCCCCGTAGCCGCGGATGACGGTCAGCGGCGTTCGAAGCTCGTGCGCAAGCCGTTCGACCGGGCGATTGACGCGCTCCTGCATGACGTACAGCGCCGCCGCGATACCGCCGGTCAGCAGCGTACAGAAGAGCACGGAGCCGATCGCCTGCCGCGTCATCCGGTGCATCTCGTCGGACACGTCCAGCCCGTAATGCAGCCACACACCGTCCGAAAGCGTATCCGAGATCGCGAGCACGGTGCGTCCGTTTTGACTTACCCAGCGCTCCCTGCCCGGCTCGACCGCGGGCGGGACCGGCTCGGTCGCGACCCACGTTTCGCCGCCTTGTCCGAGCGCAAATGTTGCGCCGCCGCTGTCATAGAGCGCAAAACCGCGCGCGTACACGGCGCGGTTCTCTGCCGGAACAGTTTCAAACATCCCGTCGATCGCCAGCGCAAGCGCTTTTTCCTCGCCGAGCGCACGCGATTCGGTCGACCGGAACGATGCGCGGACGTTTGACAGCAGCAGAACGAAGGCGCTCAGATACAGCACCCCCGCCATCAACAGGACGGTCAGCAGATAACTTTTTTGCCGAAGCTTCACAGCCCCTCCTCAAACCGGTATCCAAGCCGGTAGATCGTTTTGATCCGGTCGTCCAGACCGAGTTTTTTGCGAAGCCGCTGCACGTGTACGTCGATCGTGCGCGATTCGCCGACAAACGATACGTCCCACGCCTCGCGCATCAGCCGCTGCCGTGACAGCGCGATGTTGCGGTTTTTGATCAGCACTTCCAGAAGCGCGTACTCCTGCAGCGTCAGGTCGACCGGCTCGCCGCCCTTTGTGACGGATTTCGCCTCAAAGTCGATCTCGACGTCGTCGATGCGGTAGCGGCTTTCGCTCTTGTGCGTGCGGCGCAGGACCGCTTCGACGCGCATCAATAGCTCCGTCATCTCGAACGGCTTCACGATATAATCGTCCGCGCCGCGCTCAAAGCCCTTGACCTTGTCCGCCGTCTCGCCGAGCGCGGTCAGAAAGATCGCGGGCGTACCCTTGAGCTTTTCATAGACCGAAAACCCGTTCGTGTCCGGCAGCATCACGTCCAGGATCAGCAGATCGAACGGCGTCTTCTCCGCAACAGCCAGCGCTTCCTTGCCGGTGAACGCCTGCACGACCGTGTGCCCTACCATGCCGAGGTTCAGCGCAACGAGATCGTTGATCGCCTTTTCGTCCTCCAGTACCAAAATTCTTGCCATATGCCCCTCCTGTTTGTATTATAACAGATTAGTTGTAACCAAGTTGTAAAATCATGCGGCGAAGGCTCAATTCATGTCCGTTCGGCTGCGTCGCCGGGCGGATATGATCCGCCCCTACATAAACGTTTACCCCGTAGGGGAAGATCGCATCTTCCCGTTCCGCTGTTTCGGAGGAACGGACGACCGATGGTCGTCCCTACTGGTTTCATGTGTAAAGGCATTTATCCGTCGATTCTCCGCAAGGAGAATCCTCCTGAACGTGACCGCAGGTCACACATCACTTGCGCTGTAGGGGGCGTCGACCCCGACGCCCCGTTTCCACATCACGCGGCATTCGCCGCACATCACTGCGACGAAGCCGCTCAATATCCCTTGTTGAGGTCGATGATGCTGCCGTCGATCGCGTTGATCGAGATGATCGGCGAATCATTCATATATTGATAATGCGGCTCCTCACGCGTTTCGCGCGTCTTGACGTTCGTGCGCGTGATCACCGTCGTGCCGTAAAAGTTCCACACTGGCACAAGCAGCCCCGAATCGAACCGGTTCTTTTCCATCACACGCTGTAAGCCGAGCGAAATGCGCGTAATCTCCATGTGCATATCGGATGGGTAATCCTCCTCGACCACCTGCGATTCGTCCAGTATGAGCCACGGCTTGTGCTCGATCCAGATCTGACTTTTGAACCGCTTCACGATCTCGTCAAAAGGCAGCAGATTCGAAGCGGGCAGCACGGTCTCCCTGATCCCGAGCGGCGCGTACCACGAGAGCTCATATACGCCCTGCTTGTCGATGCACACATTGATTCTCTCATACTTCCATTGCGGCGCAAGCGCCTGCGAATCGACGGCGATCCCGCCGGATATCATCATACCCAGATAGGCGTTTTTGACGCCTGCGACAGAGCGCACGCACTTGACGCGATAACCGTATTGCTCGCTTTTGGTATCCGGATAACAGATGATTGAATCGGACTTGATCTCGGGGAAGCCCGCGGACGCAAAGAACGCTTCCGTGTCCGCCATCGCCTGCGCGGGCGTGTAGGTGATAAACGGATATTCCGCAAGCTCCGCGGGATCGTTCGGATCGCGGATCGCGATCCTCGGCGTATGCACGTCCGCGTCGCCTTCACCGCCGGTCAGAGACGAGCGACTATTAAAAAAGCTCAGCAGCGTATCCTGAAGTCGGCGGCTGTTGATCTCCTCCTGACCCGGAATATCAAGATGAAAGATCAGCCGGGGCTGATCGTCGCACGAGGCCGCCTTGAAGCCGTAACGCGTATACATTTTGCCATCGTCCTCAAACTGCATGACGCCGATCGCGCCGTCGCAGACCTCCTCATGGAGCTCGTCCGGCGCGGTCTGCCAGCGCTCCTTCAGCTCGGCGATCGTTTCCGGAATGTTCGCAAGGTCCTCCTCGTCGAGCTCGGCGCGCAGCGCGGGGTCGTTCAGCTGATTTTCGAGCCACGCGATCGTATCCGCGATCTGCGATTTCGTCATCACATTGCTGTTATGGTACATCGTGCGGCCGCCCGTCAGCGCATTGAACAGGCGCGTGATCTCGTTCTGCGTAAACGTCCCGTGCTCCACGCGGATGATCGGGATGTCGACGACGTCCGGGACCTCAACCCGCGCGTCGATGTTCACCGTAAAATGCCCGTCCGCCTCGGTGACCGTTTCGGAAAGCGTTTCCGGGATCGCATACCGCTCGCGAATATGCGGCGCTTCGGGCAATTCTCCGTTGGCGTCCGCGCCGCCCGAATAACCAACAACGTCGGAAACCGGCGTCGCCGCCGCCTTTTCGAGCATTTCCTCGGTATCCTTGTGCGTGACAAACTCCGTTTCCGGCGTCGGCACACAGGCAGCGAGCAGCAATACAATTACAAACATGGAAATGATGCGTTTCATAATTCTCCCTTTCTGTAGGGATGGGCATTGCCCATCCGCACCTCTGTTTCGGCGGGCGGATACGATCCGCCCCTACGTGTAATCGGATGTC
>JAFZIH010000136.1 GCA_017554455.1 Clostridia bacterium
ATTCCGGACGTCGTTCCGTTCCTGGATCGGGTGATCGTGCTGGACTACATCCTTGCGAATGAGGACCGGCATCTGAACAACTTCGGTGCGATCCGTAACGCAGAAACACTGGAATGGCTCGGGATGGCGCCGATCTATGACAGCGGCTCGTCGCTCGGATATGACAAGGTCGCGCCGGAGATCCGCGCCGAACAGGATATCGAATGCAAACCGTTTAAAAAGCATCACGAGGAGCAGCTGAAGCTCGTGACGGACTTTTCGTGGATCGATTTCGACCGGCTTTCGGACGTGAAGGATCTGATCACGGAAGTCCTGTCTGCGGAAAAAGCAAGGGATTACATGGACGAGAAGCGGATCGAGGCGATCGTCACGACCGTTTCGCGGCGCATCGAACGGCTCAAAAAGCTTGCGCAAACGCGGCGCACCTCATACAGCGATACCGTCGAGGATGACGTAACGGACCATACGGGGAAAGCGTACTGAACAGATGCAAATAGAAATCAAATGGAAACAAAGACCGAAGCGTTTGTGCTCTTCGGGCTTTGTTTATTCGACAGTCTATTGATGTGAATGCTTTACCACTTTCCCATAAAAGTATTGTGTAAATGCTCCAATTATAGTGTAGAATTATCAACAACTATCCTTTCTGAATAATAGTATCTGCTGTTTTCAGCTTGTTACCTAAATTTGTAATTTGATTATGTAATTGATTGAGTTGGGCATCTAAATCTTTTTGATCCTTTCTTTACGAGTGACACATAACTGGATATAAGATCGCAAACAATCCCATGCCAAGCGCCCATAGCAGCGGTCGCTTTCTGTAAAACAGTTTTGCAAGACCGTACGTTATAGAGCCAACACCAAGTGAAAGCAAGGCATACATGATAACGGTTGACAAATCGCTTTCTTGCGGATTAGCTGCACTTATACATGAGATACTAGAACTACGTCCACCAAACGCAAAGATGATCAATGCAACTATGAGCACAACACCAACGACAGCACTGATAATAGCAGTTTTGCGATCCGTCTTATCCTTCTTTACCAACGAGTTAATATGGTCGCGATACTCTTGCTCGTACTGCTTAATCGCTTGCCGCGCTTTTTCTGAGTGTTGGCAAATATACTCGCGCTCGACGTCACCATAAAGCCGTTCGTATTCTATGGCTTCGTTGCCAAACATCTTGGTGTCATTCTCGCAAGACCTTCGTTCCATCGCGTCGTGCAGTAAGATGCTTGCCTGCATACGGATCCATTGCTGACGTGCATTTGGATTCTCTGCGAAGAAGCCAACCAGTTTCTTCGGGTACAATGAGCCGCCATCTAAAGTCCAATCGTTTTCAAATCGGCGAATGATACCGTCGAATCGCGCGTCATTTACCTTGTAGTCCATCAAAGCGATCAGACTACCAGACAATTGGTGAGAGTGTATTTTGTGCGCTACGCGAATCTCGTCGACCGCCGCATACAGTCCAGCCGCCGTCAGTCCGGCTAATGCTCCGAATATCGGCATATTATCCCTCCTCCGACTGGCAATAATCTGTCAGTGCTGTTGAGAATGCACACAAAACTTCGTCGACGCGATCCGGTATCACCTTCAGCACGCAGTACCGACACCGAAGCTGGATCAATCTTTCCGTGGGCAGCTTCATGCCAAGCTTACGATTGGCAACCACATTGGCAGCCGCTCGACTCATCGCGTCGCGGAAGTCATCAACGTATTTGCGATCTTCGCTGATGAATTTGGCACTGAACTTTTTGCAGATCTTGCCAATACACTCTCTTGCAAGTTCGGATCCTTCCAGCACATGCATCTCGCCGGTATCAAAGTACAGCTCGTCCACGTCCTTCCATTGCTCGTAGTCGTGAACCTTGC
Source organism: Clostridia bacterium (assembly GCA_017554455.1). GTDB lineage: Bacteria > Bacillota > Clostridia > Christensenellales > CAG-138 > UBA3792. The sequence goes on from JAFZIH010000136.1 coordinate 1,877, forward strand.
GCGTCTTCGGGACGATCAGGTCATTCATCACGAAATCGTAAGTCGCCTTCCAGTCCGCGTCCGCTTCTTCGACACGTTGCACTCGACCAGAAGGATGACTCGGATTATACTTTTCAAAATACTGATCGACGTAATCATAGTCAAGTTCATATCCTTTGAGCCCCATCTTGGTCAACTGAAATGTTAAAACAGACATACGCCGCCTCCTTTCTACCATATTCTCCCATACAACCTGACCGTTAAATCGGACAAAAAATCTTTGTATATTATACCGCCTTTATCGAGTATTTGCAAGATAATGCTCGTCGCAACCATCACTACTCCATGCCTCCCAATTTCCGTTTTCACACTCTACAGTATCGCACCACCCAACGAGCATGTGTTTGATCTGGAAGCGATACGAAGATACTTGAATACCAAAGGTATCTGGTTCAACCGGTTTGATATGTAAAGATAGCGATTGAGAAAGTATTAAAACTGTAGTATAATAATACCGACAAGTAATTGTTGGTAGCAGTATTCTTTGTGGCAATTATGACCGTTATCCCCGCAGACTTGGCTTCACTCTATTTCAGCTTCATTCAGACATTGGTTGCTTTTGCAGCTTTTTACGAAATAGAGGAGGTTGATGAAATGAAAAATATTTACTTGGTGGAAAGCGGCACACACGGAGTGGTCCAAGAATACTGGGAGAAAGAAAACTGTTACAAGTGTGCCTTGTAGGTTCGAATCCTGCCCGCTCCGCCATATAAGGACACCCGCGAAGGATGCCCTTATTTTTCTATCCTTGTTTTGACATTATTATTCTCCGTAGACCACTTCCCGGATGACGATCTCCTCCGCACGGGCGCGGATGCTGTTCATTCGGCGGAGCCATTCCATCTGATCAGTGGCCTTCAGGCGCTCGGTCACGCCGTCGGCGGTGGCCAGTTGGCGGATTGTAGCTTCGAGCTGCTCCCTTGCCGTGCGGTCAATGTCAAGGAGATGCTCGGTCAGTTTACCGGAGAGGACGAGGACGGTGAAGGTGCCGTCGTGTTTCTCTTCAAGATAGCGCTTGCTCATGCGCCCGTACTTGCCGATATTGCCCTCGGGCTGCGCGTTCATGACCAGATCGGGGATCTGAACATTGCCCACCGTTGTATAAGTGACGTTCATTTTGCCGCCTCCTTTCTGGTTGCGGGATGCAAGACGTTTCGCGGGAAGGAAACCGCCTTTCCGAACAGAAACGGCAGGTGCTGCTTTGCGAACATGAGCAAATCCTTCACCGCTGCCAAAAAACAGCCGCCCATATTTAGTCCAACGAAATATGTATATAATGACAAAGCCCGAGGCGTGAGAGCGCTTCGGGCTTTGTGCTGTCTTTCTGCGGTTATTCGTCGTAGACGATCTTAGGGAGGACAAGCTCTTCCGCACGGGCGCGGAGGTTGTTCATGCGGATAAGCCTTCCGGTTGATTCTCGGCTTTCAAACGCGCGGTGACGCCCTCAAGCGGCGCCATTTTGGAAACCATGGCTTCGATCTGCTCCCTTGCCGTGCGGTCGACTTCCGGAAACGTTCGACGCGCGGATCAAAGCATGCCGAGCACCTGCTCGTAAACTGCGCCGGTGCAGGCAAGCGTATCGTTGAGCAGCTGTTCGCCTCTGTAGCGGTAGAGCGAGGCTCTGTCGCTGTCCTTGAGATAGCCGAGGTTGATCAGCACGTTCAGCCAGGCGCTGCGGACGGTCGATTCCAGCATCATGACCGCGACGCCGAGGTCGCTGACGGCGTTGACGTTGGTCTTTCCCGGCATGCGCTCGATCATCTTCGCCGCGTCGAGAGAAAGCTCCATCGTATGCAGCGGCGATTCGATGCAAAGGATCAGCGCGTTCTGGATCGCGGCGGTGCGGGCGGTTTTTTCCTCCGCCGTCCCTTTGGGCAGATTCAGTGCCGCCGTGAACCGGTGGAACGCGTCGGCGTCGCGTTCCATTGCGTCGAGAAACGCAGCGCGCAGCGCGGAGCATCGTTCCTTGCAGATGCGAATCTCCTCCGAGAAAGCGGTATACTGCGGACGATCGAGGGACAGATTGCCCACCATTTCGGCAAGTGCAGAACCCAAAGAACCCGTCATAGCAGCAGCGGAGCCGCCGCCGGGAGCTGCCGCATCGGAACCGAGGAGCTCAAAGAAGGAACGCAGAGTCAAATCGGAAAGCACCATAATTGTTTCTCCTTGTGTCAAAAGAATACTGCGTATACATTCATTATACACCCGATCATAGCCTATTCTGCCGGAAAAAGCAAGATGTTTTCCCGCAATTTGACCGAGCGCAAAGGGCCGCTGCTTCGATCTGGTGAAAAGCCGATACCGCGATAGAAAAGGCGCAAACCGCGATTTTATATAACGTATTTCGGGGTTGACAGGACATATCCGCTTATGGTAGAGTAGCAACGTTGATTGGAAAGCGAACCCCTACGGACACGGAAGGACAAACCATGGCAGAGAACCGTTTTATCAACGCATTTCTCCGAAACGCCAAGGGACACGTCCCTCTTGTGGAAGCGGGCTTGGTGCCCCATTCCGACCACAGCACGATCATACTACCCGGCTTCTGCGATGTACACGTACATCTTCGCGAGCCGGGTTTTTCTTATAAAGAAACGATTGCAAGCGGCACTGCAGCGGCTGCAAGAGGCGGGTATACCGCCGTGTGCGCCATGCCGAATCTGAACCCCGTGCCGGACAGTATTGCGCATCTGGCGATTCAGGAAGAGCTGATTGCCGAACAGGCGCGCGTTCGCGTTTACCCCTACGGTGCGATCAGCGTGGGCGAACGGGGCGAACAGCTTGCCGATCTTGAGGATTTGGCGCCGCGCGTGATCGCCTTTTCCGACGATGGAAGAGGCGTACAGAACGACGATCTGATGCGCGAGGCGATGCGGGAGGCAAAGCGGCTTCATAAATTGATCGCCGCGCATTGCGAGGACAACCGGCTTTTGCACGGCGGCTATATTCACGACGGCGCGTACGCTTCGGCGCACGGGCATGCGGGCATCTGCTCTGAAAGCGAATGGGGGCAGATCCGCCGGGACCTCAATCTGGTCCGTGAGACCGGCTGCGCCTATCACGTCTGCCATATCTCGACAAAGGAGAGCGTGGCGCTGATCCGGCAGGCAAAGCGGGACGGACTGGACGTGAGCTGCGAGACCGCGCCGCACTATCTGGTTCTGGATGAAACCGATCTTATGGAGGACGGTCGCTTCAAGATGAATCCGCCGCTGCGGAGTCCGAAAGACCGCGAAGCGCTGATCGAGGGACTTTTAGACGGCACAATCGACATGATCGCCACCGATCACGCGCCGCACAGCGCTGAAGAAAAGGCAAAGGGACTGCGCGGAAGCGCGTTCGGGATCGTCGGGCTGGAGACTGCTTTTCCGGTGCTCTATACCAAGCTGGTCGTTCCGGGCGTACTGCCCCTCGAAAAGCTTGTCGATCTGCTCGTATACCGTCCGAGAGAGCGCTTCGGGATCCCGCTTGCGGAAAATGATTACGCGGTCTGGGATCTGGACGCAGCGTATACCGTCGATCCGGATACCTTTTTGAGCAAAGGCCGCGCAACGCCGTTTGCGGGCATGCCGGTGCGCGGCAAGTGTCTGCTGACAGTATGCGGCGGCAAGCCGGTCTACACGGCGGAGGACGGCGCGATATGAACGATGTGATTTTTACCGTCGCGGCGCAGAAGCGTCTGACGGACAACGTATATGAGATCCGGCTCACGGGCGACACTTCGGCGATCACCCGACCGGGACAGTTTGTCAATCTGAAGCTGGATGGGCTTTTTCTTCGAAGACCGCTGTCCGTCTGCGATCTCGAGGGCGACGCGCTGACGCTGATCTATAAGGTCGTCGGTCGCGGCACGGCGCTTTTAAGCGGTATGATGCCGGGGCAGACGATCCCGGTGCTGACGGGCCTGGGCAACGGCTACGACACGGCGCTTTCCGGAGACAGACCGCTGTTGATCGGCGGGGGCGTCGGCGTACCGCCGCTGTACCTGCTGGCGAAGCGCCTGCGCGCCGAAGGAAAGACCGTTTCGGCGGTCCTCGGCTTCAATACCGCCGCGGAAATCTTCTATGAAGAGCAGTTCCGGGCGCTCGACAGCACGGTCGCCGTGACCACGGCGGACGGTTCTTACGGGATCCGAGGCTTCGTCACCGACGCGCTGCCGGAGGATTACACCCATGTTTATACCTGCGGACCGGAGCCGATGCTGCGCGCGGTGTATCGCAAGATCACGACCGGCGGCTCGTTCAGCTTTGAAAAGCGCATGGGTTGCGGCTTCGGCGCGTGCATGGGCTGCACCTGCAAAACGATCGCCGGATACAGGCGCATCTGCAAAGAGGGACCCGTGCTTGAGAAGGAGGAGATCCTATGGGAAGACTGAGCGTCGATCTCTGCGGCATCGAGCTGGACAACCCCGTCATTCCGGCGTCCGGAACCTTCGGGTACGGCTGGGAGTTTGCGGAGCTGTACGATATCAATATTTTAGGCACGTTCTCCTTTAAGGGAACCACGCGGAAACCGCGCTTCGGCAATCCGACGCCGCGGATCGCGGACTGTCCTGCGGGCATGCTGAACGCCGTGGGCTTGCAGAACCCCGGCGTGGACCGGGTCATCGACACGGAACTAATGAAGCTGAAAACGGTTTTTCATAAGCCGGTCATGGCAAACGTCAGCGGATTCTCCGTTGCGGAATACGCGGAGGTCAGCGCAAAGCTGGACGCGCAGCCGCAGGTGGGCTGGTTGGAGGTCAACATCTCCTGTCCCAATGTGCACGGCGGCGGCATGAGCTTCGGCACCGATCCCGAGCAGGCGGCGGCTGTGGTGCGCGCGGTCAAGGCGGTGACGACAAAGCCCGTTATCATCAAGCTGACGCCGAACGTGACGGATATCGTGACGATCGCGAAAGCCTGCGAGCAGGCGGGCGCGGACGGGATCAGCCTGATCAATACCCTTCTGGGCATGCGGATCGACCTTAAAACCCGCAAGCCCGTTCTTGCCAACGTGACCGGCGGGCTTTCGGGTCCCGCGGTCTTTCCGGTCGCCCTGCGCATGGTATGGCAGGTCGCGCACGCTGTGAAGATCCCCGTCGTCGGCATGGGCGGGATCTCCTGCGCCGAGGACGTGCTGGAAATGCTGACGGCAGGCGCCGCCGCCGTTGAGGTGGGCGCAGCGAACCTGGTCGACCCGCTGGCGTGCAAAAAGATCATCGAGGCTTTACCGGAAGCAATGGACCGGTACGGCATTCGCAATCTTCGTGAACTGAGAGGAGCATAACATGGGAAAAGACGTCATCATCGCCTGCGATTTTCCGACCGCGGCGCAAACTCTGACCTTTCTGGACCGTTTTCCCGAACGGAAGCCCTTTGTGAAGATCGGCATGGAACTCTTCTATGCCGAAGGTCCGTCCGTCGTGCGCGAGATCAAGGCGCGGGGTCACAGGATTTTTCTGGACCTGAAGCTGCATGATATTCCGAACACCGTCAAAAAAGCGATGGCGGTACTGTCCGGACTTGACGCGGATATCGTGAATCTCCACGCCGCGGGAACGGCAGAGATGATGCGCGCCGCGCTGGAGGGGTTGACGCGAGCCGACGGCACCCGACCGCTTTTGATCGCCGTTACGCAGCTTACCTCGACCGATCAGAACGCTTTGGAACGCGAGCTTCTGATCGACCATCCGATGGACGAGGTGGTTCTTGCTTACGCCGAGAATGCAAAAAACGCGGGCTTGGACGGCGTAGTCTGCTCGCCGCTGGAAGCCGGAAAAGTCCACCGCCGCTGCGGCTCCGGTTTTCTGACCGTCACCCCGGGCATTCGGTTCGCCGACGGGGAGAAGGGGGATCAGAAGCGGATCATGACGCCCGCGCAGGCAAAGATCGAAGGCGCGGACTACATTGTCGTAGGCCGTCCGATCACCGCCGCAGCCGATCCGGCGGCAGCATATGCGCGCTGCTGCGCGGAGTTTACAGATTAAGAAAGGAAACGAAAGGCATGGAATTGTCAACGCTGATCGCAAAGGACCTGCTGTCCATCCGCGCGGTCTTCTTCCGCCCGGAGCAGCCCTTCCTTTGGGCGAGCGGGATCAAGAGCCCCATCTACTGCGACAACCGCCTGACGCTCACGGCGCCCGCGGTCCGCAACGACGTGGAAAACGGGCTCTGCGAGCTTGTCCGGACGTACTATCCGGAGGTCGAAGTTTTGATGGGAACGTCCACTGCGGGCATCGCGCACGCCGCTATCGTCGGACACCTTTTGGGTCTGCCGATGGGCTACGTCCGCGGCGGGAACAAGGATCACGGCCGTCAGAACCGCATCGAGGGACGGCTGGAACCCGGACAGAAGGTCGTCGTGGTGGAGGATCTGATCTCCACCGGCGGATCCGTCATCGAGGTCGTCGAAGCGCTGCGCGACGCAGGCGCAGAGGTCCTCGGCGTCGTATCCATCTTCACCTACGGCATGAAAAAAGGCTTGGACCGGCTTTCTGAAGCGCAGGTCGAAAACCATTCCCTGACGGACTTCGACCGCATCGTCGCGGTCGCCGCCGAAGAACACTATATCAAGGCAGAAGACGTGGAACGGCTGATCGCCTTCCGCGATAACCCATCGGATGAAAGCTGGATCGGAGGTATCAAATGAAACGAAGCATCATCGACATTCTGGATCTGAGCACTCAGGAACTGGAGGAGCTCATCGCAACGGCGGAGGACATCATCGCCGACCCCGACAAGTATGCGCACGCATGCGACCGCAAGAAGCTGGCGACCCTCTTTTTTGAGCCGTCGACCCGCACCCGCATGAGCTTCGAAGCGGCGATGTACGAGCTGGGCGGACACGTGATCTCCGTGTCCAGCGCCATGTCGTCCTCGGCAGCCAAGGGCGAGAGCGTGGCGGACACCGCAAAGACCGTCTCCTGCTATGCGGACATCATCGCCATGCGCCACCCCAAGGAGGGCGCGGCATACGTGGCGGCGACCAACGCCACGATCCCCGTAATCAATGCAGGTGACGGCGGACACTGCCATCCCACGCAGACGCTGGCGGACCTTCTCACGATCTGGCGTGAAAAGCGCCGCTTCGAAGGGCTGACCATCGGTCTTTGCGGCGATTTGAAGTTCGGGCGCACGGTGCATTCCCTGATCAACGCCATGTCCCGGTACAACGGCAACCGGTTCGTGCTGATCTCGCCCGAAGAACTCAAAGTGCCCTCCTATGTGAAGAAGGGCAGCCTGAAAAAGTTCAATATTCCCTATACCCAGACGACTGATCTCGAAGCAGTCATGCCCGAGCTCGATATCCTCTATATGACTAGGGTCCAGCGCGAGCGTTTCTTCAACGAGGAGGATTACCTCCGCCTGAAGGACAGCTACATCCTTACCCCGGACAAGCTGAAAAACGCGAAGCCCGATCTTGCCATTCTGCATCCGCTGCCCCGCGTCAATGAGATCAGCGTCGCCATCGACGACGATCCGAGAGCCTGCTATTTCAAGCAGGTATTGAACGGCAAATATATGAGAATGGCTTTGATTCTGAAACTTCTGAAGGAGGCAGGCACCATATGAACATCGATTCCATCCAGAACGGCGTGGTCATTGACCACATCACCGCAGGACAGGGCATGAAGCTCTATCATCTGCTCAAGCTTGACGAAACCGACCTGTCCGTGGCGATCATTCGTAACGTTGTGAGCCGCAAGATGGGCAAGAAGGACATCATCAAGATCGACGCCGACATCCCCGTGAACCTGGACGTCATCGCGTACGTGGATCCCGGCGCCACCGTCAACATCATCCGCAACGGCGCACTGGTGGAGAAGCGGCAGATGGAGCTTCCCGAAATGCTGACCGACGTTCTGACCTGCAAGAATCCGCGCTGCATCACGTCCACCGAACAGGAGCTGAAGCACGTCTTCCGGCTGACGGACCGTGAAAACAAGGTCTATCGCTGCATCTACTGCGAGACCAAGGCGGGCATCTGACGGAAAGGAGCTGCGATGAAGAAGATCGGAATCGTCATGGGAAGCAAAAGCGATCTTCCCGTGGTGCAGAAGGCGATCGACGTGCTCAACGAGTTGGAGATCCCCTTTGAAGCGCACATCTATTCTGCGCACCGGACGCCCGTCGAGGCGGCGGAGTTTGCCCGCGCCGCGCGGGAGAACGGCTTTGCCTGCGTGATCGCGTTTGCCGGCATGGCGGCGCATCTTGCGGGCGCGATCGCCGCGAATACCACGCTGCCGGTCATCGGCGTGCCCTGCAAGGGACCCGTCTTCGACGGAATGGACGCGCTGCTGTCCACCGTGCAGATGCCCTCCGGCATTCCGGTGGCGACCGTGGCGGTCAACGGCGGCGCAAACGCCGCGCTGTTGGCGGCGGAGATCCTGTCCGTCGAGGATCCGGAGCTTGCCTGTAAGCTTCAGAAAAAACGCGAAGCAGCCGCAGCCGCGATCCTGGAGCAGGACGCGCAGCTTGAAAAAGAACTGTCTTAATCCGAACCGACATTTATCATCGAAATTCATCGAAAAGGGGTATTTTATCATGGAAAACAAGCTTGTTTACACCGGCAAAACCAAGAACGTTTATGCGCTGCCCAACGGCAACTACCTGCTGAAATTCAAGGACGACTGCACCGGCAAGGACGGCGTCTTTGATCCCGGCGAGAACAGCGTCGGTCTGACGATCGACGGCGTGGGCGACGTCAATCTTCGCATGTCCATCTATTTCTTTGAGAAGGTCAACGCGGCGGGGATCCGCACGCACTACGTCTCCGCGGATCTCAAGAACACCACCATGGAGGTCCTGCCCGCCAAGGTCTTCGGCAAGGGTCTGGAAGTCATCTGCCGCCATAAGGCGGTCGGCAGCTTCCTGCGCCGCTACGGCGAATATATCGAGGAAGGCGCAGACCTGCCCGCATACGTGGAGACCACGTTCAAAAACGACGCGAAGGGCGATCCGCTGGTCACCAAGGACGGTCTTGTGGTGCTGGGCGTGATGACCGCAGAGCAGTATGACGAGATCAAGTCCATGACGCAGAAGATCACGCAGATCGTCGCAGACGAGATGGCAAAGCGCGGCATGGTGCTCTATGACATCAAGTTCGAGTTCGGTTACGACGCGGACGGCAAGGTCATGCTGATCGACGAGATCGCATCCGGCAACATGCGCGTGTATAAGGACGGCAAGTACGTCGATCCGATGACGCTTTCCAGGCTCTTCTTTGCGTAATCGATTGCAGGCGGGCTTTCTGCCCTGCCCATCGAATCCATATTTTCAGGAGGTTCCCATATGGGAGGCTTTTTCGGCATTACATCCAAAAAGGACTGCATGACAGACGTCTTTTTCGGCACCGACTACCATTCTCATCTCGGCACACGCCGCGGCGGGATGGCGGCGTACGATCCGGAGATCGGTCTGCAGCGCAAGATCCACAGCATCGAGAACGCACCCTTCCGCACCCGCTTCGAGCACATCTTTGAAGAGATGAAGGGCACTTCGGCGATCGGCTGCATCAGCGACAGCGAGCCGCAGCCCCTGCTGATCCGTTCCAATCACGGCACCTATGCCGTCTGTATGATCGGCAGGATCAACAACGCGGATTCGCTGATCGACCAGTTTCTCTCCTTCACCGGCGGTCACTTCGACGCCAAGACCGGCGGCGCGGTCAATATCGTGGAGCTTCTGGTTGCGCTGATCGACCAGAAGACGGACTTTGCGGAGGGCATCCGCTTTGCCCAGAAATCCATCGACGGCACGGCTTCCATTCTGATCCTGAAGGAGGACGGCACGCTGATCGCTGCCCGCGACCGGCTCGGACGGCTCCCCGTTACCGTGGGAAAACGCGAAGACGGCTACGCCGTTTCCTTCGAGTCCTTCGCTTATGAAAAGCTGGGATTCGTTTTCGAGAAGGAGCTCGGCCCCGGCGAGATCGTCGAGCTGACCCCGGAACGCATGACGCAGCTTCGCGCGCCCGACAAAGAGAAGCGCATCTGCGCGTTCCTTTGGTCCTACTACGGCTATCCCACGTCCACCTATGAGGGCGTCAATGTGGAAGCCATGCGCTACCGCAACGGCGCGATCCTCGCCCGGGCGGACAGGGACAAGCCGGACGTGCAGCAGATCGACTACGTCGGTGGCGTTCCGGATTCCGGCACGCCCCATGCCATCGGCTACGCCAACGAGAGCGGCAAGCACTTTGCGCGCGCGTTCATCAAGTACACGCCGACCTGGGCGCGTAGCTTTATGCCGCCCGCACAGGTCGACCGGGAAACCATTGCCAAGATGAAGCAGATCCCGGTGACGGAGCTGATCCGGGACAAGGATCTGCTCTTTGTGGACGATTCCATCGTTCGCGGCACGCAGCTTCGGGAGACCGTCGAGTTTCTCTATGAAAACGGTGCCAGGTCCGTCCATATGCGTTCTGCCTGCCCGCCGATCATGTTCGGCTGCAAGTATCTGAACTTCTCCCGGGCGACGTCGGATCTGGAGCTCATTGCCCGCAGGGTGATCCTGGAGCTGGAAGGCGAAGAGGGTTTCCGCTTCCTTTCGGAATACGCCGACCGCAGCACCGAGCGCGGCAAAAAGCTCCGCGCCAATATCTGCGAGCGTTTCCATTTCTCCTCGCTGGAGTTTCAGTCGCTGGATGGCGTGATCGAAGCGATCGGTCTGCCCGAATGCGAGCTTTGCACCTACTGCTGGAACGGAAAGGAATAAAGCATGAACGAGTTTTCCAAATCTGAAGCATACGCGGCTGCCGGGGTGGACATCACAGCCGGTTACCGCGCCGTGGAACTGATGAAGCGGCATATCGCCAGAACGGTCACGCCGAGCGTCTGCTCCGACGTGGGCGGCTTCGGCGGACTGTTTGAACTGGATCTTACAGGGATCCGCCGCCCGGTCCTGGTCTCCGGCACCGACGGCGTCGGCACCAAGCTGAAGCTTGCCTTTCTGATGGACAAGCACGACACGGTCGGCGTCGACTGCGTTGCGATGTGCGTCAACGATATCATCTGCTGCGGGGCAAAGCCGCTGTTCTTTCTGGACTATATCGCCTGCGGAAAGAACGTTCCGGAGCGCATCGAGCAGATCGTCAAGGGCGTCTGCGACGGCTGCGTGCAGGCGGGCTGCGCGCTGATCGGCGGCGAGACCGCCGAGATGCCCGGCTTTTATCCCGAAAACGAATACGATCTCGCGGGCTATTCCACCGGCGTGGTGGACAGGGACCGCATTCTGAACAACGCCGAGACGGAGCCCGGAGACGTCGTCATCGCCCTGCCGTCAAGCGGCGTTCACTCCAACGGCTTTTCTCTGGTGCGCAAGGTTTTCGACGTGGAACACACCGATCTTACCGCGCCCGTCGAAGCGCTCGGCGGCAAATCCCTGGGCGAGACGCTGCTCACGCCCACCCGCATCTATGTAAAGCCCGTGCTGGCGCTGATGGAGAAGATCCGGGTCAAGGGCGTGTCGCACATCACCGGCGGCGGCTTCTACGAGAACATCCCGCGCATGATCCCCGAAGGGCTCTGCGCCAGGATCCGCGAAAAGGACGTGCGCGTTCTGCCGATCTTCGACCTGATCGAAAGTGTCGGCGGCGTTTCCCGCCGCGATATGTTCAACACCTTCAACATGGGCGTCGGCATGTGCCTCACAGTGTCGGCAAAGGACGCCGACGCCGCGCTTGCCGTCCTGCGTGAGCAGGGCGAGAACGCCTATGTCCTCGGCGAGATCGTCCGGGGCGAGCGGAGGATCGAGCTATGCTGAACGGCAAGGTCCGCGTCGCGGTTCTGGTATCCGGCGGCGGAACGAATCTGCAGGCGATCCTGGACGCAAGGGGCAAGGTGATCCGAAGCGCCGAGGTCGCGCTGGCGGTCTCCAATAAGCCGAACGCCTACGCGCTGGAGCGGGCGAAAGCTGCGGGCATTCCCGCACTGGCCCTCTCCCCGAAAGCACTGGGCGGCAAAGAAGCCTTTGAACGGGAGCTTCAAAAAGCGCTGGAGCACGAAAAGATCGACCTCATTGTTTTGGCGGGTTTTCTTGTCATTCTTTCACCGGATTTCACGCGCCGCTGGGATCACCGCATCCTCAACATTCATCCGGCGCTGATCCCGTCCTTCTGTGGAAAGGATTATTACGGTCTGCACGTCCACGAGGCAGCGCTTGCACGCGGCGTCAAGGTCACCGGCGCGACCGTCCACTTCGTCAACGAGATTCCGGACGGCGGTGAGATCCTGTTGCAGAAGGCTGTGGAGGTTCTTCCGGATGATACGCCCGAAACGCTGCAGCGCCGCGTCATGGAGCAGGCGGAATGGATCCTGCTGCCGAAAGCGGTGGAACTGGTTTCCGAACAAATTCTTGCAGGAGCATAATATGGATATTTACGAATCTCTTCCGATCGCGGATCGCGTCCGCGGCAACGCTTACCCCGGTCGGGGCATCGTTCTGGGGCTTACGGAGGACGGAACGCACGCCGTCGCGGCGTACTTCATCATGGGCCGCAGCGCCAATTCCCGGAACCGGATCTTTGCCGTTCGAAACGGCGAAGTCTTTACCGAGCCGTTCGACACCTCAAAGGTGGAGGATCCGAGCCTCATCATCTACGCCGCGCTTCGGCAGTATGAAAACAGGCTGATTGTCACCAACGGCAATCAGACCGACACCGTTTTTGAGGGTCTGAAGGCGGGGGAATCCTTTTCCGAATCGCTGGAATCCCGCTGCTTCGAGCCGGACGCGCCGAACTTTACGCCGCGCATCAGCGGCATGTTCACGTTGGATCCAACCGCACCGCGGTACGAGATGAGCATTCTGAAAAGCATCGACGCTATGGGAACCGCCTGCGCGCGCCATACCTTTTCCTATCCCGCCGTGCCCGGGCTCGGACATTTCATCCACACCTACATCCGGGACGGCAAGCCGCTGCCCACGTTTTCGGGCGAGCCGGAGCGCGTCAGGCTTGGCAGCGACATCGACGCATTTACTGCGTCGCTCTGGGACAATCTGGACCCGGACAACTGCATCTCCCTGTACGTCCGCTTCGTCGAACTGCAATCCGGAACGTACAAAGAGCGCATCATCAATCGCAATCGGTAAGGAGCAAGTATGAACGAATTTGAACTGAAATACGGCTGCAACCCCAATCAAAAGCCCGCCCGCATCTATATGGAAGACGGGAGCGACCTGCCCGTGGAGGTCCTCAACGGACGCCCGGGGTACATCAATTTTCTGGACACGCTGAATTCCTGGCAGCTGGTGCGGGAGCTCAAAGAGGCATTGGGACTGCCCGCCGCGGCGTCCTTCAAGCATGTCAGTCCGACCTCCGCCGCCGTCGGTCTGCCTTTGCCGGAGCGGCTCAAGAAAGCCTGTTTCGTGAACGACATTCCGGAGCTGGATCAGAACCCGCTCGCCTGCGCGTATGCAAGAGCGCGCGGCGCCGACCGGCTCTGCTCGTTCGGCGACTGGGTGGCGCTCTCGGACGAATGCGACGCGCTGACCGCTTCGCTCATCAAGCGCGAGGTCTCCGACGGCGTGATCGCGCCGGGCTACACCCCCGAGGCGCTCGAGATCCTGAAAACCAAGCGCAAGGGCGGCTACAACATCGTGAAGATCGATCCGGATTATGTACCCGCCGCAAAGGAGCACAAGCAGGTCTTCGGCGTGACCTTTGAGCAGGGGCGCAACGACAGCAGGATCGACGCCTCCCTGCTTCACAACATTGTGACCGAAAACAAAGAACTGCCCGAAAGCGCGGTGCGCGATCTGATCGTTTCCATGATCACGCTGAAATATACGCAGTCCAATTCGGTCTGCTATGCCGTCGACGGACAGGCGATCGGCGTCGGCGCGGGACAGCAGTCCCGCATCCACTGCACGCGGCTTGCGGGCTCCAAAGCGGACACCTGGTTTTTGAGGCAGGCGGACAAGGTCCTTTCGCTGCCGTTTTTGCCGAAGATGGCGCGTCCGGACCGCGACAACGTGATCGACGGATACATCAACCGGAACGAGGAAGACGTCTGCGCCGAGGGCGTCTGGCAGCGGTTCTTTACCCGCCGTCCGGAGCCCTTTACCCCGGAAGAACAGCGCGCGTACCTGAATACCGTGCAAAACGTTGCGCTCGGCTCCGACGCGTTTTTCCCGTTTTCGGACAACATCGAACGTGCATTTTTAAGCGGCGTGAAGTACGTCGCACAGCCCGGCGGTTCCATTCGGGACGACGCGGTCATCGACTGCTGCAACAAGCACGGCATGGTCATGTGCTTTACGGGCTTAAGGCTGTTCCATCATTGAGGAGTACGATATGAAAATCATGGTGATCGGCGGCGGCGGGCGCGAGCACGCCATCGTCAAAAAGCTGAAGGAGAATCCGAACGTCACCGCGCTTTACTGCCTGCCCGGCAACGGCGGCATTGCATGGGACGCGGTCTGCGTTCCCGTTGCCGCAACAAACCTCGACAGCATTGTACGCTTTGCAAAGGAGCATTCAATCGACTACGCCGTGGTGGCGCCGGACGATCCACTCGCGATGGGCGCGGTGGATCTTCTGGAAGCGATCGGCGTGCCCTGCTTCGGTCCGCGGAAGAACGCCGCGATCATCGAAGCGTCCAAGGTCTTTGCAAAGGAACTGATGAAGCGCTACGGCATTCCCACGGCGCGTTACGAGACCTTCGACGATATAGACGCGGCGCTTCGCTATCTTGAAACCGCCTCCATGCCTGCGGTCATCAAGGCGGACGGGCTCGCGCTCGGCAAAGGCGTAATCATCGCGCAGACGCTTTCGGAGGCAAAGGAAGCCGTCCGCGCTATGATGGAGGACAAGCGCTTCGGCAAGAGCGGCGAGCGCATCGTGATCGAGGAATACCTCGAGGGACCGGAGATCTCCATTCTCTCCTTCACGGACGGTAAAACCGTCGTTCCCATGGTCTCCTCCATGGATCACAAGCGTGCGGGAGACGGTGACACCGGATTGAACACCGGCGGCATGGGAACCGTTGCGCCGAATCCGTACTATACCCCGGAGGTTGCAGACCGCTGCATGCGTGAGATTTTCCTTCCCACGATCCGCGCCATGGCGGCGGAGGGACGTCCGTTTAAGGGCTGTCTCTATTTCGGGCTGATGCTGACCAAAGACGGCCCAAAGGTCATCGAGTATAACTGCCGCTTCGGCGATCCCGAGACGCAGGTGGTCCTGCCGCTTTTAAAGACCGATCTTCTGACGGTCATGCAGGCGGTGACGGAAGAACGGCTTGCGGACTGCCCGGTGACGTTCTCCGACGGCGCCGCAGCCTGCGTGATCCTGGCGTCCGATGGGTACCCCGGATCCTATCAAAAGGGATTTCCCATCCGCATTCCGGACGATCTGAACGCCGAAATCTTTACAGCGGGCGTCAAGGAAACAGACGGACAGCTTGTGACGTCCGGCGGACGCGTGCTCGGCGTCACGGCAACCGCGCCGACGCTGAAGGAAGCGCTGCAAAAAGCATACGCTGCGGCGGAGCAGATCCGGTTTGAGAACGTCTATTACCGCCGGGACATCGGAAAGCGTGCGCTGGCGGCGTCGGAGGATTGATATGGTCTATCGCATCTATGTAGAAAAAAAGCCCGGTTTTGCACAGGAGGCGGAAGCATTGTGCAGCGAGCTAAGGTCTTTTCTCGGGATCGCGGGGCTCAAAAAAGTCCGCATCCTGAACCGGTACGACGCCGAAGCGATCAGCCGGGAGCAGTTTGAAGCGGCAATTGCAACGGTCTTTTCCGAACCGCAGGTGGATACTGCCGCCGAGGTCGTCGATCTTTTGGACGCCGACGCCGTTTTTGCCGTGGAATATCTTCCCGGTCAGTTCGATCAGCGGGCGGATTCCGCCGCGCAATGCATCCAGATCCTCTTCCAGTCCGAGCGCCCCGTGATCCGTTCGGCAAAGGTCTATGCCCTTTACGGCGCACTGAATGCGGAGGACCTTGCCCGGATCAAAAAATACGTCATCAATCCCGTCGAGGCGCGGGAAGCGTCGCCGGAACTGCCCGGCACGCTGAAAACGCCCTACGAGATCCCCACCGCCGTCCGCACGCTGGACGGTTTCCGGACGCTGAACAAAGCGGAATTGTCCGGCATGATCCGCGAATACGGGCTTGCCATGGACGAGGGCGACATCGCTTTCTGTCAGGCATACTTCCGGAAAGAGGATCGCGATCCGACGATCACCGAGCTTAAAATGATCGACACCTACTGGTCCGATCACTGCCGGCATACCACCTTCCATACGATCATCGACAGCGTGCGCTTCGAGGATCCGGAGCTGCAGAAAACATACGAGGATTACCTTGCGCTGCGCCGGGATCTTCATAGGACCAAGCCGCCGTGTCTGATGGATCTTGCCACCATTGCGGTGCGCGATCTCAAGCGAAAGGGCAAGCTCGTAAAGCTCGACGAGTCCGAGGAGATCAATGCCTGCACTGTTAAGATCACGGTGGACGTGGACGGCAAGCCGGAACCGTGGCTTTTGCTGTTCAAGAACGAAACGCACAACCATCCGACCGAGATCGAGCCGTTCGGCGGCGCCGCCACCTGTATCGGCGGGGCGATCCGCGATCCGCTTTCGGGCAGAGCATACGTCTACGGCGCGATGCGCGTCACCGGCGCGGCGGATCCTACGACGCCGGTCTCCGAAACGATCCCCGGAAAACTCCCGCAGCGCAAGCTGGTCACGACAGCTGCCGCGGGCTATTCCTCCTACGGCAATCAGATCGGTCTTGCCACCGGTCTTGTCGAAGAGCTTTACCATCCCGGCTACGCCGCAAAGCGCATGGAGATCGGCGCGGTCATCGCCGCGGCGCCGCAGGCGAACGTCCGGCGGGAACGCCCCGTTCCGGGCGACGTCGTGATCCTTCTCGGCGGCAGCACCGGCAGGGACGGCATCGGCGGCGCGACCGGCTCCTCCAAGGCGCATACGACGCATTCCGTTGAGGTCTGCGGCGCCGAGGTGCAGAAGGGCAACGCACCTGAGGAACGCAAGCTGCAGCGCCTGTTCCGGTTGCCCGAAGCCGCTCGGCTCATTAAGCGCTGCAACGATTTCGGCGCAGGCGGCGTCAGCGTCGCCATCGGCGAGCTGGCGGACGGCGTGAAGATCGATCTCAACGCTGTTCCCCGCAAGTATGAGGGACTGGACGGCACGGAGCTTGCGATCTCCGAGTCGCAGGAGCGCATGGCGGTCGTGGTCGCGTCCGGGGATGCCGACCGGTTTTTGGCGCTTGCCGCGCAGGAAAACCTGCAAGCGTGCGTCGTGGCGAAGGTCACGGAAGAGCCCCGGCTGGTCATGGAATGGAACGGGAAGCGCATCGTGGACTTGAGCCGCGCGTTTTTGGATTCCAACGGTGCAGAAAAGCATATCGACATCGAAACCGCCGCGCCGCAAAAGGAAGAACCGGCTGCCGAAATAAGCTTTGAAGCGGCATGCGAGCGGGTAACGGACGATCTGAACCTCTGTTCGCACCGCGGACTGTCCGAACGCTTCGATTCCACCATCGGCGCGGGGACTGTGCTCATGCCGTTCGGCGGCAAAAATCAGCTGACGCCCATTCAGGCGATGGTCCATAAGATCGCCGCGGAGCAGGGCCTAACCTGTGACTGTTCGCTGATGGCGTACGGGTTCGATCCGTATCTGTCCTCTTTGAGTCCCTATCACGGCGCGTATCTTGCCGTGGCGGATTCCGTTTCCAAACTGGTTGCCTCCGGCGCAAAGTTTGAGGACGTCTATCTGAGCTTCCAGGAATACTTCGCAAAGCCCGGCCGCGATCCGAAGCGTTGGGGACAGCCGCTTTCTGCGCTGCTCGGCGCATTCCGCGCACAGACGGAGCTCGGCGTCGGCGCGATCGGCGGCAAGGATTCCATGTCCGGCACCTTTGAAACGCTCGACGTGCCGCCCACGCTCGTGAGTTTCGCGGTCACGACCGACAAAACCGCGCATATCGTTTCTCCCGAGTGCAAAGCGCCGGGTCGCTCCGTGGTCCTGTTCGCCCCGGAGCGGGACGAAAACGGTCTGCCCAAGGCCGCTTCTTTGCTCGTGCTGTTCGATCGCATCACCGCGCTGCAGCGCGCGGGGATCGTGACGGCGTGCCGGGCCGTCGGCTTCGGCGGAATCCTGGAGGGCGTGTTGAAAATGTGCTTCGGCAACGGCTTCGGATTCCGCTTCGATGAAAAGCTCCCTGTGTCGGAACTGATACAAAAGCAGTACGGCTCCTTCCTGGCGGAGGTGACGGAGGACGTTTCGGACGGCAAACCCGTCGGCGTCGTCACCGAAGCGCCGTTTTTCACATACGGCGAAACGTCTCTGGACGCCGAAGCTCTGCGTCTTAAATGGGAGCGTCGCCTCGAATCCGTCTATCCCGCCGGGATCGACGAAAAGGTCGAGACCTATGAAGCGCTTTCCTATCATGCCGAACGCCGGATCGCGCCCGCGGTTCGCTGCGCAAAACCGCGCGTTCTGATCCCCGTGTTCCCCGGCACCAACTGCGAGTACGACAGTGCAAGAGCCGTTCGTGAAGCGGGGGCGGAGCCCGAGGTTTTGGTCATCAACAACCTTTCCGCCGACGGCATCCGCCGTTCCGTGGACCGCTTCGCCGAAGCGCTGCAGAACGCGCAGATCGTCTTCATCCCGGGCGGCTTTTCCGGCGGCGACGAACCGGACGGCAGCGGCAAGTTTATCACCGCATTCTTCCGGAACGCGGCGATCCGCGAAGGCGTGATGACGCTTCTCAAGCGCCGCGACGGTCTGATGCTGGGCGTCTGCAACGGTTTTCAGGCGCTCGTTAAGCTCGGACTCGTGCCGTACGGCAAAATCACCGACCCGGATCCCGAGAGCCCGACGCTGACGTTCAATACCATCGGACGCCACCAGTCCCGCATCGTGCGTACCCGCATCGTTTCCGACAAGTCGCCTTGGTTCTCCGGACTGAAAACAGGCGAGATCGTCAGCGTGCCAATCTCTCACGGAGAAGGACGCTTCATCGCCTCCGACGCCATGCTTCAAGAGCTGATCCGAAACGGACAGATCGCCACGCAGTACGTGGACCTGAACGGCGTTCCGACCTCTGATCTGCGGTTCAATCCGAACGGTTCCGTCCTTGCCATCGAAGGGATCACCTCGCCGGACGGCAGAGTCCTCGGCAAGATGGGACACTCCGAACGCATCGGATCGGATCTCTACAAAAACGTCCTCGGCAGTTACGACAGCCACCTGTTTGAATCAGCGGTCCGGTATTTCCGCGGGAACTGAAGAATCCATCCAAATTAAAAAGTCCCTTTTCGGGGACTTTTTTCTTTTCCGGGATGCAACAAAGGACGCCGGCTTTTCGTTCGGCATCCGAAAACGGCGGCAAAACAATCGCAAAGGGGGACGCGTATTGACCGGATATATGCAGCATTCCGGAATCGGCTTTCGAGAAGGACGACCTATATTTCAACGGAACCGATGGACTTCGCGCGGGGGCTGCTTTCGCCGGACGGAAGTATGCGTTCCGAGCAGGATCGGAAGATGGGTTTTTGCGAATTCAACCAGATCCGTCTCATTTGAGAACGGACGTCAAGTGCCTATCTGTCGGGGTTTCGTGCTAAAAATACTGACCGTTGTCAGCCATTCGGTGCGCAAGTGCTATTGTTGATTTCCTGCGGTACACGACCTGTCACTTTCGTTGTTTTGATTCTCAGAATAAGCTCAGACCGGGTCTTCGTAGTATCCGAATTTTGTGACCCTGCCGTCCCGCATAAGGATCTGTCCCTTCGCGACGAGGGTATCCTCCGTAAGATCTTCCCGAAGCAGCAGAAGATCGGCGTCGCTTCCGGGACGGACTGCCCCTTTTCTCGGATACATCAGCAGACCCTTTGCGACGTTTTCCGTGAAGAACGGGAGCGCCTGTTCGAGCGCAAAGCCTTCCGTTACGAGCTGGCGGAGCGTTTTTAAAAGGGAGGTCATCTTGCCTACGCCCATGCCGATCACGTGCTCGTGCGCCGCGTCCCACTTCGGTATGGAACCGTTCGAGTCGGAGCTGATCGTAACAAGGGACGGGTCGAGCCGGTCGCGGTATCCGTACAGTACCGGCGCAAGGGAATCGTGCGCCGTGAAATCGGCGTAGCCGCCCATTTTATTGAACGGAACTGCCTGTTCGATGTGACGCGTCATATGCGTCGGACGGAAATGGAAGACGGGGATGTCCGTCGTTCTGACGATGTCCATCAGCGGTTCGATCCCTGCCGGATCTATCCCGACATGGATGTGCAGCACGCCTGGCTTGCCGCCGATCAGACCCGCCATGCGGATCTCGGATACGAGGCGGATGATCTCGTCGCGGGTGGGATGGCATGCCCGGTGATCGGAGACTGCGAGCTTGCAGCCCAGCACTTCCGACAGGAACACGATATCGCGCATGACCGAGCCGGTCAGCGTGACCGGCGGATAGTTGTACGCACTGGTAAGGCATCTGGCCGTTACGCCCTCCTCGTTCAGCGCTTTCGTCTTCGCGAGCAGCGTTTCGACGTCTCTCGTCACGCCGTCGGTTCCGAGCACGCCTACGAGCGTTGTAACGCCGGCCTTTACGATGTCGGAAAAGGCGATTTCCGGTACGCGGGATCTGAGCCCCTCTTCGCCGCCGCCGCCGATGACGTGCACGTGCTGGTCAATGAGCCCCGGGACAAGGATCATGCCGGACGCGTCGATCACTTCCGTGTCATATCCCACGGGTGAAACGGAATCCTCCACCGCAAGAATCCGGTCAAAGGCGATCAGAACGTCTTTCTTTCCACGGCGCGCGGGATCGTAAAGGACCGCGTTTTTGATCAGCAGCATGCGGCTGTCCGGCTTTCCGGAAGCGGGAGCTTCTTCCCACAGCGCATCCGGCGGGCAGCCGAGATAATCCGCGATCTTTTTCAGTTCGGGATCAGAGATCCTTTCGCCGCGTCCGATCTTCGCGACGGTATGCGAAGAGATCCCGAGCGCGGATACGAGATCGGACCTTGTCATGTTCCGTTTCTGCAGTTTTGCAATCAGACCCGAGTAGGAAATCATTTCAGGCACCTCCTAATCCATACAAAGTATAATGAAACTGCACAAGAAAGTAAAGATGCCGGTGAATGGCCTAAAACAACGCATCATTCAACTTGACCGGACTTTTCTTGTGATGCGGCTACTCCGCTTCGACAGGAGGGATGTCGTTGCTGACAGGGGAGTAAAACCGCGCGCGCACGCGAGCGGGATCGTGTGTTTCAGCCATAATCCACATGAGCTTTGCAACCGCCGCTTCCGTCGTCATGTCAAACGCTTCGATGACGCCCTTCCTTTTCAGCGCGTGTCCGACGTGATTGACGGAAAGGTCCGATCCCTCGTTTTGCACCTGCGTCGTTATGACGATCACCTTGCCGTTTTCGACGCCGTGGTCAATCGCCTGCAGGAAGCCGGCTTGCGTGTTTTCCGGCAGTCCGCCTAAGCCGAAGCTTTCGACAATCACCGCGTCGAACTGATCCAGCGCAAAGGAAAGGATCCTTGCATCGCCGCCGGGAATCAGCTTGACCAAACCAACCCTGTCGTTCAGCGAATGGGAGAACTCTGCGCGTCCGCGATAGCCGAGCGTTATGCTGTGTTGCACACGTCCGTCCCGAAGAGACGCGAGTTCCGGATAATTGATGCTGGCAAAGGCGGAAAAGCTCTTCGTGCAAATCTTCCTTGCGCGGGTACCGAGGATTACACTGCCGTTGAACACGATCGTCACGCCCGACGCGCGGTCATCGCACACATAGGTGAACGCGTCCGAAAGGTTCTGTATCGAATCGGTTCCTTCCATGCCGATCGGTTTCTGTGCGCCGGTCAGTACGATCGGTTTTCCGGAGTTCTGTACCAGGTAAGAGAGTGCGGCGGCGGTATACGCCATCGTGTCCGTACCGTGACTGATTACAAAGCCATCGCAGCCATCATAGTTTTGTTCGATGCAGCGTGCGATATCGAGCCATTCCGATGGGGTGATGTTCGTGCTTTCCAAACGCATCAGTTCCAGACAATCCGCTCGGCATAGTTCGCTGACGCGCGGGATACACCGCAGAAGGTGATCCGAACCGAGCGTCGGAGACAACCCCTCATCTGTCGTTTCCGAGGCGATCGTGCCGCCTGTTCCGATCAGTAAAATCCGTTTCATGCTGTCTCTCTCCTGCCTTCGGTCCAAACTAAATGACGTCGAAATCCGCTTCTGCGGCAGTGAGCAGACAATCAACGGCCGCTTTGCCGAAACGCTCCGAAAAGTCAGAAAGTACGGCTGCGGTGATTTCATCACCCGTCGTTCCGAGACAGTTGCGAAGAACTCTGCGGAAGACCGCAAGGACGTGCCCGCAGTGATAGGTAAAGTCTCTTTTGTTTGCCGGATCGGGGGCGGGATAGTCCCGATCGCATTCAAGATGCGCGTCAAACTGCATCTGGCGGCAGAGGAGCGGCGCGTCTTCGAAACGCTCGACCTCGTATCTCAGATCCGGATTGAATCCGTGCGCGATCGCTCTGTCAAGATCGCGGCAGTAGAGCAGCGCGCCGTCCGGAAGACCGAGCTGCTGATAAACCCTGTTCCAGGGGCAGTCATAGACCTCATAGAAGTAGTTCTCACCCCGTTCCGTTTCCCTGAAGAAGGTCCCCGCATCGGCAAGGAAATCCTGTGTAAAGGACCATTCGGAATAGTATCGGTAGGACGCAAAATCCAAGGGACGGCCGTCGCGGAGCGCGCGCTGCGCCATGCGGCGTCCGCGCTGGCTTCCGTATGTGCGGAGCGCAAAGAGGAAGATCTCTTCGTAATTGCCGACGCCGCTGTCTTTGAGACGCGCAAAACAGCGGGCGGAAAGAAAGGCGTGATGGAATTCGTTCATGATCTTCTCCTTATTCATGCAGCAGCCGGAACGCCGCGTTCTGTCCGAAACGCACGCCGTACCCGATCCGTGCAAGCCAAAGCAGTAAATCCGCATCCGCGAAGCTGAGTTGCCGGAACAAGCGTTCGCTGCATGCGCGATAGAAGGTATTCGGCGTCTGTCCGTCGATTGCCGCAAGATCATCCTTCAATTCGTGCGGGAGATCGACACCGGCGGGAGCCGCCGCCTGCAAAAGACAATCCCGGAACGCCTGTTTTCGGTCATCCGTGAAAGCGGCTTCATCGGAGAGTGGAAGATGGAGCGCTGCCGCCCTTTCCGAAGCGATCGCGGACAACCGATTCGATTCATTCCGCGCCAGTCGGAAAAGGGCAGCAGCAAGCGGTTCTCCCCGCAACTCCGTCAGGAAGGAAAAGAGTTTGCTGCGCGTGCCGGCGTTGTACGACATCAGAACACATTCCGCGATTCCGCCGGGCGTACAGTCCGCAATGTTCATACGGATCACGGCAGATTCACCGCCGGTTTTTGCCGTTCGAGTATAGTTTTCCGTCTGCTGTCGGATCTCCTCCTCGCCGACGTCGATTCCGACCGCCGAACGAAAATCTGCGATCCCTTTCTTCCAGCCCTCCAGAGCGGGACCGATAATGCTTTCATCCCATCCGCAGAAACGACTGATATCACTGCACAGGTTTCCGGCGATCGGATACATGCAGGCGCTGCCGAGATATGCGGGAATGCCCGATGGCTCCAGAAAAATCACGGATGCCATCGGGCGGAAGAACCGTTCGATCAGGGAACGGATCCCGGATTCGCATTCGCCGTGCGGCACGGATGCAAGGACAAAGCCGCCGTCCGCGCCGAGACAGGGCACGACGACCGCAGTTTGCATCGTTTCAGGCAGTCGTGCCGCATACTGTTCAGGTCCGGGACTGGGAGGAAACGCGAAAACGGTCGGGAGGGGGATGCCGCTTTGAAGGCAATATGCTGCGTAGGGAGCCAACACGGATTCCGTGAGCGAAAGCGCGTCGTGCGGCGGCGGAGCGAACAGAATCAGATCCGGCATCAGGCGGCGCAGCATTTCGTCGTTCTGACCGAGGAGCACGGTAAAACCGAGACGCGCGTTCTTTTCCCGGAGACCTCTCTCGTCGATCGTGGTGGCAATCACCTGTTCGGAAAGCCGTTCAGGCGTTTCCAAAAGCGACGCATAACACGGACGGATGGTTTCCATCAGCCGTCCCATGCCGATAATGGCGATGCGCAGTTCTTCGGAAGGTTTCATGAGCCGATCTCTCCGTTTGCGCCGACCGTGCAGCAGGCAACGAAATGCCCGGGAGAGATCTCCTTCAGTTTCTGAGGCTCTTTACACGCATCGCATACGTAATTGCATCTCGGCGCGAACCGGCATCCGGGTTTGGGATTGATCGGACTGGAGACTTCTCCGCGGATCACTTCCGGGATGTTGCCGACGCAGCCGACTTCCGGCAGAAAAACGGCGGAAAGCAGCGCTTTTGTATACGGGTGCACGGGGTTTCGGAAAAGTTCGTCCGAAGGCGCAACTTCCAGGCAGTTTCCCATATACATGACCATGATCTCATCGGAAATGTGCTTCACAACGGACAGGTCATGCGTGATGAACATATATGCAATCCCAAGCTCGTCCTGAAGATCCATCAGAAGATTGAGGATCTGTGCCTGAATGGACACGTCCAAAGCGGAAACCGGTTCGTCGCATACAATGAAATCCGGTTCCAGTGCCAGTACTCTGGCAATTCCGATGCGCTGACGTCGTCCGCCGTCCAGTTCGTGCGGGTATGCGTCGATAAAGCGCTGACTCAGACCTACGGTATCCATGAGCGTACGGACGCGTTTTTCGAGATCTGCCCGGCTCTTGCAGACCTTGTTGATGATCATCGGTTCGGCTATGATTTGCCGGATGCTCATGCGAGGATTCAGACTGGAGTACGGATCCTGAAAAATGATCTGCATATTGCGCCGATACGGTTTCAGCTTCCTCTCGCTGAGATTGCTGATATCCTGTCCTTTATAGATGACCTGTCCTTCCGTAACCGGAAGAAGACGCAGAACCGTGCGTCCCAGGGTGGACTTTCCGCATCCGGATTCGCCCACGACTCCCAGTGTCTTGCCTTTTTCGATCGTAAAACTCACGTCGTCCACAGCGTGAAGCGCGCCGGCGGGCGTTGTGAAGTATTTCTTTAAATGACGGACTTCCAGAATTGCATCGCTCATCTTCATATCTCCTCAGGCAAATCTATGACATCTGACAAGGTGACCGTTCTGCTCCGTGCATGGAGGGAGCTCGGTTTTGCATCGTTCTTCGCAGAAGGGACAGCGCGGCGCGAACTTACAGCCTGCGGGAAGGTCGGTCGGATCGGGCATCATTCCCTCGATCGGTCTGAGCCGCTTTGCATTTCCCGAGACGCCGGGCAGTGAATTCATCAATCCGACAGTATAGGGATGATGCCGGTTTCCTGTAAAGATCATGTCGGTCGGCGCCATTTCAATGATCTCGCCCGCGTACATGACCGCAACGTCGTCACAGGTTCGCGCGATCACGCCGAGGTCGTGGCTGATCATCAGCATGGATGTGTTGATTTTCTTTTTCAGTTCCATAATCATGGCGAGCACCTGCGCCTGCATGGTAACGTCGAGCGCCGAAGTCGGCTCGTCGGCAATGAGCAGGGCAGGCTCGCATACCAGTGCGATTGCAATCACAATTCGCTGCTTCATGCCGCCGGAAAACTGATGCGGGTACTCTTTTTTGCGGGAAGCGGGAATTCCGACCAGCTCGAGGATATCGTTTACGCGCTTATCGACCTCTTCCCGCTTGAGCGTACCGTCGCTGTGAAACCGGATCGCTTCCGCGATCTGATCATTCACGGTCATGATCGGATTCAATGCGGTCATCGGATCCTGGAACACCATGGATATTTTTCTGCCGCGAATTCCGTACATCTCCTTATCGGACAGCGCCAAAAGATTCTGTCCTTCAAACTCGATGGTTCCGCTGCGGTATTCCGCCGTACGGACGGGAAGCAGCCGGAGGATTCCGAGCGCTGTCGTCGTTTTGCCGGCACCCGTCTCGCCGACGAGTCCGAGCGTTTTTCCTTTCTCAATGGCAAAGGATACGTTGTTGACGGCGCGGACTTCTCCGGCGGATGTTTTATAAACGATGGACAGGTCGTCCACATTCAAAAGGATTTCGCTCATAATTGCCTCCTAGTCCTTGAGTCGCGGATCCAGTGCATCGCGAAGACCGTCGCCGATGAGGCTGAAGCCCAGCGCTGCAAGAAGAATAAACAGTCCGGGGAAGATCAGCATGTGCGGCGCCTGCCGCATATAGTTCTTTGCGTCGCCCAAAAGCGCTCCCCATTCGGGATCCGGCGGCTGAATGCCCATTCCGATGAAGGACAGACCTGCGGCGCTCAGGATCATGTAGGAGATATTGATGGTCGTACTGATGATGATCGTTCCCATCGCGTTGGGTACGATATAGCGCAGCAGAATACGGAAGTTCGACGCGCCGTACGCTTTTGCCGCTTCCACATAATCCTCTTCCGCTACGGTCAGAATGACGGATCGCACCAATCGTGCGACGCCCGGCACAAGAGCGACCGTCAGCGCAAGCATCAGATTCACAAGACTTGCGCCGAGCGCGGATACGATGGCGAGCGCCAGCAGTACGGCAGGAATGCTGATGACGACGTCCAGGATGCGCATGATGATGTTATCGATCGCGCCGCCGAAGTAACCGGCAACGGATCCGAGCGTTCCGCCGATCAAAAGTGCGACCAGACTCGTTGTGACCCCGATCACCAGAGAATAGCGCGATCCGTAAATGACTCTTGCAAACAGATCGCGTCCGAGCTGATCCGTTCCGAAAAGGTGTTCCTTGCTCGGAGGCTGCATGATCGCGCTGTAATCCTGCTTCAGCACATCCTCGCTCGGTGCGATCAGGTTGGCGAACACGGCGGCAAAAACGACGATGCTGACAGCGACCAATCCGATGATTGCGGACTTATTGCGGGTAAACCGATACCAGAAGCCGGCATTTTTCTTGATTGCCCTGGCCTTTTTGTTCATCTTCATACACCCCGCTTTCTCGCGTACTGCGCACGGATGCGCGGATCGATCAGCGCGTAGGCGATGTCAACAAGCAATATGATAAAGTAAAACATCGCCGCAAGGATCAGCGTGCAGGTCATGACGACCGGTACGTCCTTCGCAAGGATATGTTTGAGCATATATGTTCCGATTCCGGGCATCCCGAAGATGGTTTCCACAATGATCGCGCCGCCCAGAAGTCCGCCGAACGAGTTCCCGATGCTGGTGATGACAGGGAGCAATGCATTTTTCAGCGCGTGCCGCCAGATCATGACGCGGTTCGGCGCGCCCTTGGCAAGCGCCGTACGCGTATAGTCCTGACGGATCTCTTCCAGCATTTGCGCACGCGTCAGTCGGAACAGCTCCGCCGACGAGCCGAATACAAGCGTTGCCGTCGGTAATATGTAGCAATCCCATGACGCCACTCCGCTCGGGGGTAAAAGACCGAGCGTGAGCGAGAAGATCAGGATGAGCATCATGCCCACCCAGAATCCCGGAATCGCCGCGAACAGCATTGCCATTACGGAAAAGAAGGTGTCGAACAGAGAGTATTGCTTTACCGCGGCAAACACACCTAAAGAAACGCCGATGACGGTACTGAAGAACATGGAAAGCGCGGCGATCTGCAATGTGACCGGAAAGTAGGAAAGGGCTTCCTGTAAACACGGCTTCCGGTTCATATAGGAAACACCGAAATCAAAGTGCAGGACGATATCCTTAATATACAGGAAGAATCGCTCGAAAAAGGGTTTGTCAAAGCCGAGTTCGTGATTCAGTTTTGCGACGGCTTCCGGTGTTGCACGGATACCGAGAATCAGGCTGCCGGGGTCCGCAGGCGTTAACGACATGATTGCAAACACGATAAAAACGACGCCCAACAAAACCGGTATGCTCAGCAGAAGTCGTTTGCCGATAAATCGTATCATACAAGCCCTCCTTTTCACGGAAAAAGTATTGACATACGCGTTTTAATGTATTAATATACAGTATGTACACATATTGTATATCTATTGTGTACGATTGTCAATCGTGTTTGACAAATTTAATGAAATCAGGAGGAAAAACATGAAAAACAAGCACTTCGCGCGTATTCTGGTCTTGCTTCTCTCCCTCGCTTTGCTTATGGGTTCCGCCATTGGCTGCGGCTCGGGCAAAGGTTCTGAAGGTGAGGCAAAAGAGTGGCTGAACATTGCAGGTGAAGACATTGTCACTTTCAATCCCTTCATGGCCGTCAACGGTGCGGACATTATGTTTATGATGCACATCATCGGAGAACCGCTGCTTCTGTGCACGGAAGATTTTCAGTATGAACCCCTCCTTGCCGAGAGCTATGATCTCAGCACAGACGGAACCGAGTACACATTCCATCTGCGTTCCGGCGTCACGTTCCATGACGGATCGGCGTTTGATTCCGAGGACGTAAAGTATTCCATTGAATCTGCAAGCAAAGGCAGCACGGCAGGAGAACTTTCGTACTATATCGAATCGATCGAAACACCGGATCCGCTGACTGCCGTCGTCAAGCTGAACGCCCCGCTCAGCTCGTTCCTGGTGACGCTGTATACCTTCGTTCCGATGATGCCTTCCGGTATCTTTGAAAGCGATTATGATTTCGAAGCGCATCCGATCGGAACCGGTCCCTACGAGTTTGTCAGCTACACCCCCGGCGACACGATGATCCTCAAGGCGTACGACAAATACTATATTGAAGGAATCCCCGCAATCCCCAATCTGAAGTACCGCGTCATTATCGATAAGACCACGGCGTTCGTCGCTTTGGAGACCGGCGATCTGGATTATTATGCAATTCAGCCGACAGACATCACACTGGCTGAAAAGAACAAGGATCTGAACATTGACAACTATCCCACCTATGCTTCGATCATGGCTTGGATGGACAATTCAGTCGCACCGTTTGACGACATCAACGTGAGACTTGCTTTGAACTATGCCGTCGATCGCAACGCGCTTGCGCAGGTAAAGGGTGCAAGCGGCTATACCGGCGCGACCACCTATACGACGCCTTGCTGCTACGGGTTCAACAAAGACATCGCCGGTTATCCGTACAACAAGGACCTTGCAAAGGAATATCTTGCAAAATCTTCCTATTCTCCGGATCAGATCAGCTTTACGATCACAACCGAAGACACATATACCACGGAAGCGCAATTTTTACAAGAATCTTTTCGTGACATCGGCGTAGAAAATGTTATAATAGAGACGTTGGAGCCCGGCACCTTCCAGGCAGGCATCATGACAAAGGAATTCCCGTTCGGCGTCGTGTCCGTCGGCCTGGGTATTTCGGCAAGCGCGTCTTCTATCATGTTCACAACGGGTGCGCCGATCAACATGATGAATTACAGCAATTCCGCGGTCGATGAAGCATATGCGACCGCCGCGGTTACGCCGGATGAAGCGGAACGTCTCGCTGCATTCCATACGATTGACGAGAATCTCAATGCAGATGCGCCGTTCCTGCCGCTGCTCTGGACCAACAACGTCGTCTGCAGCCGCAAGACTGTGGATTTGAGCGGAGCAATGAAATACGCTTCCGTAACGTCGGAGATTCTTCCGCAGTTTGTGAAGGCGGTCAAATAAACATTACCGGAGGTCATCCCAATGAAACGCGAACCCACTGCAGCTGATCGGATTTACGAAGCGCTTCGTCAGCGTATCCTTACCTGTGAATACGGTGAGGATATGGCATTCAACGAAGTGCAGCTTGCCAACGAATTCGGCGTCAGCCGCACACCGGTGCGCGAAGCGCTTCACAGGCTCGAAGGAAAGAACTTTGTGTCCATCACCAAGGCAGGAGCTCAGCTCCTGCCGATGGACATTCTGCAGCTTCGGGATTGTTACGAGTGCAAAAACGTACTGTTTATCGGGATCGCGATTCTTGCGTGCGATCGCATTACGGACGCACGCTGCAAACAGCTGCGGGAGATGGTTTCCGTCGATCTCAACGGCATGGATGATCATACGTTCATCAACTGGATGGACAAGGTCTACCGATTCATCTATTCCACGACCCGAAACTCCATGTTTGAGGTCGTAATGGACAGCTCGTTCGATAACCTGTTCCGGTTCATTTCGCATTGCATCGTCAACGATTACTGCGATCGGGACAAGATCGGAACAACTCTGGTCTCGTTTGCAGAGGCGATCATTGCCCGCAACAGAAAGGAAGCGATCGTCCGTGCGGCAAAGCATATCGACGAATCCATGCACATCACGCCGCCGAGCGCAGTTCTGGACGACGGGATCGACGACCTCCTGAGCAAGATCTACTGATTCAACCGTATCACCTCAAAGACTGACAAAACGGCATCTTTCCGATGGCGTGTCTGTTATTGTTCGCGCAAAATACCGTAATTTCGAAAGGGTATGTAAAATGAATATTGCAGGATACGATACAAAACTTGCAGAAATGCTGCAGGAAGAGCTTTGCTCTGCAAGAAAACCGGAAGGCGCCGGGATCTCCGCCGCCGTGGTGTACAAAGGCAAAGTTGCCGCCTCCTGCGCGGTCGGCGTTTGCGGGGACGGCGTGACGCCCGTTTCCACCGGGAGTTTATTCAATATCGGTTCCATCTCAAAGGTCTACTGCGCAATGGCTTTATGCCGACTGGAACGGCAGGGAAAGCTGCGGCTGGACGACCGTGTCTGCGATTATTTGCCCGATTTTTGCACAAGGGATCCGCGGGACAGGGACATCACCGTTCGGATGCTTCTGAATCACACTTCCGGACTCCCGGGAACCAATTCCCGCAATATGATCGATCCGCTGAAAGGCGCGGTCGATCGCCGGGCATCGAACCATAAATATTGGAGCAGAGCCAAACTCAAAGCGGCTCCGGGAGAATACTCCACCTATTGCAACGAGGGCTTTGAGCTTGCCGCCGAAATCGTTGAAACAGTCAGCGGTATGGAGTATATGGCGTTTCTGAAAAAAGAAATCCTTTTGCCGCTGGGACTCCACAGCCACCGTCTGGCGGAGACGCTCAGCGGATGCGAGCATCCCGTGTTCATGCGCGGACAAGCTGAGGAAATCATCTGCGCAAAGGGCGCCGGCGCGATCAGCTGCACCATGGAGGATAACGCTCTGTTCGGATATGCGTTCCTGCATCCCGGCGTGTTCAGCGAGGAGGAGATTGCAAACGCCTGCGAACCGACCGGGAAGACGTTCCTTCGGAAGGATGAGATGAGCGTCACCTACGGCCTCGGCTGGGACGCCGTGGAGATTACGGAATTCGGATACGATCTCGGTGAGCATGCATTGCGGAAAGGCGGCGCTACGCTGCAGTTTACCAGTTATCTGGTATGCATCCCGAAGTTCGATATGACCGTGTCCCTCTCCGCTACCTACGATTGCGGTTTTCTGGCGGGTAGCGAGATCTTCCGGCTGATTGAGATTGCCGCGGACCGTTTCGGATTCGATCTGCACCGGCAAACAAACAGCGACGCCGTCAACCCGCCTGCCGATTCCGCCGAACAGCTCCAAAGGTACTGCGGGATCTATTACGGCTCCGACCAGATGCTGCGGCTCACCATCGACGGCGCGGAAATGGTTTGCGAAATCGATGAAGGAACCGGTTGGAACCCGGCGTACCGTTTGCCGCTTGCGCTGTTCGACGGCGAGTATCTTCATGCGGGCAAGGAGCGGATCTGTTTCGAAGAACACGACGGAATCGTCTATCTGCTTTCTTCGGACTTCAATCTGGGGGTGCCTGTGAATCCCACGGGACAAAAGATTCGTCCGTTCGGGGAACTCCCCGCTGCATGGAAGCAGCGCATCGGCAAGCGTTACATCACGGCGGATCTTACACAGCGCGATCTGGAACTGGACGGTCCGTTTACGGCGCGAATATTCGAGATCGGGGACGGCGTCGTGAACTTTGCCGTGACGGGCAAGACGAACGGCATTCTTTCCGCCCGCCCGTGCGGCGATGATGATACCGAGATGTTTGTTAACGGTCCCGGTTACGGCTCCATGAACCTCTGGGCGCCGTATTACTGTGTTGAAAACGGGCGCGACATTCTGGCGATCTTCGATTATGATTTCATCTGCACCGATGATCTGCCCATATTGGAGCAGGATGAAATCTGCGTTGCGCCGGGACGAAATGCGGTTTACAGACTGAACGGTCCGTCAAAGCTGACGGGATCTCTGCCCGAGGGCGTTTTTGCGGCAGCCGTTGCGGAAAACGGCGCGCTGAACGCCGTCGTTCGGACCGGCGAGGAGGAGAAGACGCTTGACGGCGCCTATCTGCTGTTCCTATGCGACGATTGCGAAAGGAGTTTTACGGCATGTTTGACAAGTATATCGATGTGATCCTGGAAATCGGCCTGAACCTGCAGCCCGGCGAACGCCTGCATATCCGCGGTCAGGTCAGCGATTGGAAGC
>JAFZIH010000137.1 GCA_017554455.1 Clostridia bacterium
AAGAACAGCGCCGTCGAAGGCGTTGCCGCTTACAGCGGCATCAGCAATCCCGCGGCGTATGCGTTCCGCGTCGGAGCGGGCGAGTTGGCGTACCGCTTTGCCGGACTGGTCATTCTTGCTGCTTCGATCACCTCGGTTATCGGCGCTGCCTACACTTCGGTTTCTTTCCTCAAAACCTTCCACGCCTCCATTGAAAAGCACGAAAACCTGTGGATCATCGGTTTCATTGCCGTATCGACCTTGGTGATGACCCTGTTGGGCGGCGCGGCGAAGCTGTTGGTTCTGGCAAGCGCCCTGAACGGTCTGATCCTGCCGTTGACACTTGGTGTGTGTCTCATATCATCGCAAAGCAAAAGGATCATGGGGGAGGAGTACCGCCATCCGGTCTGGCTTTTTGTGCTCGGCATCATCGTGGTGCTTGCCGCCGCTTACTTCGGCGTCACGTCCCTCGGCAGTCTTAAGAATCTTTTTTAACCGAAACCGAACAGAAAAGCGTCGCTTAGCATCGCTTCTTTTTGTACCCATTTTACCCCATAATCCCGATTATGGGGTATTTTTGTAAAAAACTTTGTTCAGTCACCGAGTTGTCACTTTGACCGTTTATACTGAAGACAGCAATTATAAGGAGAGACAGACATGAACATATTGGAAGTACGAAACCTGACCAAAATTTACGGAACCGGCGAGAACGAAGTGCGGGCATTGAACGACGTTTCCTTTGACGTGGAGAAGGGCGAATTCGTTGCGATCATCGGGCCGAGCGGCAGCGGCAAATCGACGCTTCTGCACACGCTCGGCGGCGTGGACCGCCCGACCGGCGGGAAGGTCTGCATGAACGGACAGGACGTTTACGCGCAGAACGAAGAACAGCTTGCGATCTTCCGCCGTCGGCAGGTGGGTCTCATTTATCAGTTCTACAACCTGATCCCCGTGCTGAACGTCGTCGAAAACATGACGCTGCCGGTGCTGATGGACGGCCGGCGCGTGGACGAGGCCCGGCTCAATGAGCTTCTCGCTACGCTGCAGCTCACGGATCGGAAAAAGAATCTGCCGAATCAGCTTTCCGGCGGACAGCAGCAGCGCGTTTCGATCGGGCGTGCGCTGATGAACGCGCCCGCCGTCGTGCTGGCCGACGAGCCGACCGGCAATCTGGACTCGAAGAACAGTCAGGAGATCGTGGAGCTATTGAAGCTCAGCAAT
The DNA here is from genome assembly GCA_017554455.1 of Clostridia bacterium. Classification (GTDB taxonomy): domain Bacteria; phylum Bacillota; class Clostridia; order Christensenellales; family CAG-138; genus UBA3792. Next base: position 1,201 of record JAFZIH010000137.1, read on the forward strand.
CGGAAATACGGACAGACGCTGATCCTGATCACGCATGACGAGAACATTGCGCTGCAGGCGGACCGGATCCTGACGATCGAGGACGGACGCATTACAAAGGATGATCGTATTCGCGGGAGGCAGGCATGAACATTCTGCAAACCTTTACAAGGCGAGCGCTCGGCAAAAACCGCGTTCGGACGCTCGTCACGGTCATCGGTATCGTGCTGTCCATGGCGCTTCTCACCGCGGTCATCGAAGGCGCGTACAGCGGGCTTGTCTATATGCGCAGCGTGATGGCGGAGGACGCAGGCAACTGGCACGCGTATTTTCCGAAGCTGGACAGCACGGCAGCAGGAACCGTTTCTGAGCAGGACTTTGTCAAGGACGTCGTCGCAAGCTGGCAGACGGTCGGATACGAATCGCTCGACACAGGAACGGACCGGCTGCCGATCTTTGTGGATGCGCTGATCGACGATGCGCCGCTGATCGAGAGCCGTATCATCGAGGGCCGCATGCCGGAAAACGAGCATGAGATCATTTTGTCGACCCGCTTTTATAACTACGGCGAGGTCAACACGGACGCATACGAGATCGGCAGCACCGTCACGATCCCGATCGGCACACGCATGAACCCGCTCGGCGAGCCGCTGACGGAGAACGATCCGCTTTGGGAAGGCGAGTATGTGACCGACGCAAAGCCCTTGACCTTCACCGTCGTGGGCATATATAAGAGTTTCGATCCCTCGGTCGCAGGCACGGGCTACCGTGCGCTGACCAAAGGGACCGGAACGGGCGACTATGCCGTATTCTTTACGGTAAGGCACCCGTATCTGTTCAAGCGCGTTATGGCAAAGCAGACCGTTTCCGAAAACTGGCGTCCGAACAGCTCGCTGATGCGGCTGTACGGCGTGTTCGGCGACGACACGATCACAGCGATGCTCTACGGCTTCGCGACGGTGTTGGTGCTTTTAGTCATGTTCGGCTCGATTTCGCTGATCTACAACGCGTTTTCGATTTCGGTTTCGGAACGCACGCGGCAGTTCGGCATCCTGAAATCCATCGGCGCGACGAAAAAGCAGATCCGCGCCTCTGTTCGCTATGAAGCGCTGCTGTTGTCCGCCGTCGGCATTCCGGTAGGCATGCTCGTCGGCTGCGCGGGCATCGGGATCACGCTATGGGCGATCCGCGATACATTCACCGCACTGATGCCGAATGCGACGACACAGATGCGCCTTGCGCTGCACCCGGTCGCGCTTCTGATCGCCGCGCTGATTGCGCTCATTACCGTGTTGATCTCCGCCGCAATTCCCGCAAGGCGGGCGGCGCGCTTGCAGCCGATCGACGCGATCCGTCAAAGCACGGACGTAAAGGCAAAGCCGAGGGAGGTCAGAACCTCGAAGCTCACCGAAAAGTTGTTCGGCTTTGAGGGGACGATGGGGGCAAAGAACTTCAAGCGCAACCGAAAGGGCTATCGCGCGGCGGTGCTGTCGCTCTTTATGAGCATTGTGCTGTTTATCGGCGCTTCATCGTTCTGCATGTACCTTACCGATATGGTCAGTACGTTGGCCGAAAACGCAAACTATGATGTGTTTGCATACGTTCCGGCCTACGCCGTAAAGGATGTCATGGCAGAGATGCGCACCTTCGACGGCGTGACGCGGTCGGCATATTTCTACCCGGCGTATAACAACATTGACGGCTACTATGCGGAGACCGCACTGCTGACCGATGCGTTTTTATCGGTTCCGTCGCATACGCTGAGCAACCGAAACGAGCAGGATTATGTGCCCGTCGAGGTGCTTTATCTCGAGGATGATGCGTTCCGCGCCCTGTGCAAAGCGAGCGGCGTCGACCCGGAGCCGTACTTTGACCCGGAAAATCCAAATGGCGTTCTGATGAATACGGACATCACGGAGTCCGTATATCTTGCCCGCAACAAGGTCAAGCGCTACCGCTACGATCTGTTCCGTGACGACGCGCTTCCTGCGTCCGTCACAACCAAGGTGATCCAACGGCGCGAAGGGTTCGTCTGGGAGTACCACACCGATCCCGAAACCATGGAGACGCGGATCGCGTATTATCCCGAGGCGTATTGGAAGCAGGTGATGGAAAACTACGCGGGGCAGCATATGTACACGCTAGACGAGACCCGTGCGGATGCGATTCTGTCACTGGAGGAAGCGACCGAGACGGTGACCTATTCGTTCGACGCATTTGTCAAAACGGATGATTTCTGCCTGCCGCAAAACGATGCTTCGCTGATCTATCCGTTTTCCAAGCTTGACGCATCGACGTTCGACACTGAAAATCAGGCGTATATGTTCTTTGCGGCGAAGAACCACAAGGCGGTGCGTGAAGCGCTGTTGGAACTGATCGAGAATTCGGACTACAAATACAACGCCTATGTAGGCGACGCCGCCGAGGAGCGCGAAAACAGCCGTATGATCGTCGGCGTGGTCAATACCTTCGCGTACGGGTTTATCATTTTGATCTCGCTGATCGCGGCGGCCAACGTATTCAACACGATCAGCACTGCGATCATGCTGCGCCGCAGGGAGTTTGCCATGCTGAAATCCATCGGCATGACGGACAGGGGCATGCGCCGGATGTTGAGCTACGAGTGCGTCATCTACGGACTGCGCGCGCTTCTGTTCGGGCTGCCGGTCTCGGTCGGCGTCACATACCTCATCCACCGGATCGTCGGTCAGGAGCTCGAACGCAGCTTCTACATGCCGTGGCACAGCGTCGCGATCGCGGTCGGCTCAGTGTTCCTCGTCGTCTTTGCCACCATGCTGTATGCGCGGCATAAGCTATCGAAGGACAATCCGATCGACGCGCTGAAAAACGAGAATCTGTGATGACGCTTGGTTGCGGAAAACGCATCGGTCTGCTATACTGAAACAAAGAAAAAGAAAGGAGAGCGTTCTATGAAGCGGATCTTATTGGTCGAGGACGACGCCGCCATCGTGCGGACGCTTTCCGAGTACCTTGCGTCGGAAGGGTTCTCGGTCGATTGCGCCGCCGAAGAAGCGGATGCGATCGACCTGCTTTCCATGAAACCGGACCTGCTGCTGGTCGATATTTCCCTGAAAAGCGGAACCGGCTACGGCGTCTGCCGCGCGGCAAAGAAACAGGGTTTTCCGGTCATCTTTTTGACGGCGTCGGGCGACGAAAACAGCGTGGTCAAAGGGCTTGACATGGGCGCGGACGATTATATCGCCAAGCCGTTTCGCCCGCGCGAGCTGCTGTCGCGCATTAAAAGTGTGCTCAGAAGAGCCGGAAAGGACGAAACCGTAACCATCGGCAATGTACGCGTCGATTTTGAAAGCGGGATCGCGTATAAGAACGATGCGCAGGTTTTGCTTTCGGCATTAGAATACCGCTTGCTCGTGTTGCTTTTGAACAATCGCGGTAAATTGCTTTCGCGCACAAAGCTGTTGGAAGAGATCTGGGACGCGGGCGGCGACTTCGTCAACGACAATACGCTGACGGTCTATATCAAGCGCCTGCGGGAAAAGCTGGAGAACGATCCGCAGTCACCGACGCTGATCAAAACGGTGCGCGGACTCGGCTATCGGGTGGATTGAGATGCAGCTTTTACGAAATCGTGAAATCCGGAAGGAATTGCTGATCGGGCTCGGCGTCACGCTTGTGCTGAGCGCGGTCGGCTTTTTCATCCATTCTTTTGCGGGCGTGCTGCCGCTGCTTCTCGGGCTCGTTTTGTGCGGCGTACATCTGAAGTTTACGGCACGCAGGTATGCGCGCATTGCGGAGCTTTCCGAAAGCGTCGACCGCGTTCTGCACGGGGAGGAAACGCTGCTGATTGCCGACGCCGACGAGGGTGAGCTTTCGATCCTGTATCACGAGCTGCATAAAATGACTGTCCGGCTCAAGGAACAGACGGATCAGCTTGCCGCGGACAAAGTGCAACTGACCGACGCGATCGCGGACATCTTTCACCAGATCCGCACGCCTCTGACGTCGCTGACGCTCGGATTGACGCTATTGAAAGCGCCGGAGCTTTCGCATGAGCGGCGGGTCGAGATCACGCGTGATCTCATGCGGCAGACGGAACGGATCCGGTGGCTTGTCGAAACGCTTCTGAAGCTCAGTAAGTTGGATGCGGGGACCGCGAAATTTACGATGCAGAGCGTACCGGTGCACGAGCTTTTCTCCCGCGCGGTCGAGCCGTTTTCGATCGCGATGGAGCTCAAGGGGATCGCGTATCAAACGTCGATCCACGACGAGCAGATCATGTGCGATCCCGCGTGGACGACGGAAGCGTTCGGCAATCTTCTGAAAAACGCTATGGAGCACACGCCCACGGGCGGAACCGTTTCGGTCACGGTCGAAGAAACGCCGTTGTTTACAGAGATCGTCGTTTCCGATACCGGCGAGGGCTTTGATCGGGAGGATCTTCCGCATCTGTTCGAACGCTTTTATCGCGGCAGAAATGCCGATCCGGACAGCATCGGCATCGGACTTGCGCTGACGCGCGAAGTGTTGGCAGCACAAAACGCAACGATAGCGGCTTCCAACAACGTCTCCGGCGGTGCGCGGTTCACGGTTCGCTTTTATAAAACGATCATCTGAGCGGCAAATCGTTTACTTTGCTGCTGCGCACCCGTTTGCAACAGACCTCGCTTTTTGACGAAATATAAAAAGTTCGTAATTTTGTAACATAGAATTCGATTTTTTGTTGCAAATCGGAGTTATACTATTTACAATAAGAATAGCAGAACGGTTTGAAACGGGAAAAGGAGGCAGACAGTATGAGTACGGCGCTCGGTATTATTATGATCCTCATGGCATTGGCGTTCGGATTCTTCGGCTATATGATCGCAATGCGCGGCAAGTATGCGCTGATCACCAACTACGTCATGGAAAAGCATGCGGGCAAGGTGGACAGCCGTTATGCGCAGCGCGTCGGCTGGATCGAGATTTTCACCGCGGTCTATTTCCTTATTTTCGGGATTCTTGCGCTTTGCATCCAGTCCAATCCGTTTGCGTGGACAGTCCTGATCATCGGCGTTGTGCTGCTCGTTGCGGCGGCGCTTCTGAATCTGTTCCTCGGCAAAAAACTGTAATCACCGGATTATGACACGGCGCGGTTTTCCGCGCTTTTTTTGTCGCAAAATCTTCGAAAAAAAGCTTGCAATTGTCGGGATTCGATGGTACAATACCCGCGAAAAATACATATGCCTTATCAAGAGTGACGGAGGGACGGGCCCTGTGAAGTCCGGCAACCTGCATTTGCAAGGTGCCAATTCCCGCAGCGAAAGCTGACAGATGAGATGAATGAAAGCTCATCGATAAAATGGGCTTTTTTGTTTATCGGTAAGGCGGAAAGAGGAGAAGAATGAGAAAATCGTTATTTACCAGCGAATCGGTCACGATCGGGCATCCCGACAAGATCTGCGACCAGATCAGCGACGCCGTGCTCGACGCGATCCTTGAAAAGGATCCAAACGCGCGCGTGGCGTGTGAAACGTCCTGCACGACGGGACTTGTGCTCGTCATGGGCGAAATCACCACGGAGTGCTACGTGGATATCCAGAGCATCGTAAGACGGACCGTCTGCGACATCGGCTATAACCGCGCGAAGTTCGGCTTTGACGGCAGTACGTGCGGCGTGATTGTCGCGCTCGACGCGCAGTCGGACGATATCGCAATGGGCGTCGATCGCTCGCTCGAAAGCAAGCAGGGACTGGACGCCGATCCTTTGGACACCGGCGCGGGCGATCAGGGCATGATGTTCGGCTATGCATGCGACGAAACGCCGATCCTGATGCCGCTGCCGATCGACCTTGCACACGCGCTGACCAGAAAGCTTACCAAGGTCCGCCAGAACGGTACGCTGACCTATCTGCGACCGGACGGCAAGGCGCAGGTCACGGTCGAGTACGAGGACGACAAGCCCGTGCACATCGATACCGTGGTCGTGTCCACGCAGCATGACGAACACGTGACGCACGAACAGCTTGAAAAGGACGTCATCGAATACGTCATCCGTCCGGCGCTGCCCGCCGCGCTGTTCGACGACAAGACCCGCGTGCTCGTCAACCCGACCGGCCGGTTTGTGATCGGCGGTCCGCAGGGCGATTCGGGCTTGACGGGACGCAAGATCATCGTCGATACGTACGGCGGCTACGCACGTCACGGCGGCGGTGCGTTCTCCGGCAAGGATCCGACGAAGGTCGACCGCAGCGCAAGCTACATGGCGCGTTATATCGCGAAGAACGTCGTTGCGGCAAAGCTCGCGCACCGCTGTGAGCTGCAGGTCGCGTACGCGATCGGCGTCGCAAAGCCGGTCTCCGTGCGCGTGGATACCTTCGGCACCGGAACGGTTTCGGATGAGCTTTTGGAGAAGGCGGTCGCGGAAGTCTTCGATCTCCGTCCGAAGGCGATCATCGAAACGCTCGACCTCCGCCGTCCGATCTATCAGCAGACGGCAAAGAACGGACACTTCGGCAATCCGGACTTTCCGTGGGAAAAGACCGACCGTGTGACAGCGCTGCTCGCGGCGGTCGAACGATTGAAGTAAGGAGTAAACGAAAAGCCCCGCAGTTATAAACTGCAGGGCTTTTATCATACCTATTTACATGGCTTTGATTGCGTCGACAACAGCACGGAGGTGCATGCCGAACGACGCTTTGACGAGGATCGTGTCGCCGTCGCACAAAAGCGAGGGAAGGACTGAAAGAAGCGTGTCGACGGTTTCGTATGCATCATTCGGATCGAACGCGGCGTTTTTCGCGAGCGTGCCGACGGTCAGCATGCGGTCGATTCCGAGCTGCTTTGCGTATGCACCGATGCGCGCGTGGAACGCAGGCGCATTTTCGCCAAGTTCCAGCATATCGCCGAAAATGCAGACCTTGCGGCCGCTTGCGTTTTTCAGCATGTCGAGCGCGGCTTCCATCGAGGTCGGGTTGCAGTTATAGGAGCCGTCGATGATCGTGAATCGGTCGGTGCGGATGATATCGGAGCGTCCTGCACCAGGCTGAAATGCCGCAAGCGCGGCAAGCGCGGCCTCGTCTGGAACGTGCAGAAGATGCGCGACGGTCAGCGCCGCCAATGCGTTTTGAACCATATGTTTTCCGGCGACGGAAAGCCGGACCGGAAGCCGCTTTCCGAACATCTCTGCAATAAAGGAAACGCCGGAGAGTCCGTCTTCCAGAAGGTTGACGGCGCGAACGTCGACGCCCTCGGAAAGACCGTACGTGATCGCGTCCGGGATGGTTCTTAAATAATCGTCGTCGCCGTTTGCGACGATCGTTCCGCCCGGATGCATATGATCGAGCATTTCGGTCTTGCCGCGGAAGATGCCCTCCCGCGAGCCGAAAAACTCGATGTGCGCTTCGCCGATATTCGTAAAGAGACAAATCGTGGGCTGCGCGACGCGCGCGATCGCGTCGATCTCGCCGAAGTGGTTCGTGCCGAGCTCCATAACGGATACTTCGTCCGCCTCGGAGATCTGCAGCACAGTCGTCGGCACGCCGGTCTGGTTGTTGAGGTTCCCGACGGTCGCATGCGTGCGAAGCGTGGTTTCCAGTACCGCTTTCACCATCTCCTTGGTGGTGGTTTTTCCGACGCTGCCGGTGATGCACACGACCGGCAGATCAAAGCGCTCGCGGTGCATTTTCGCGATGTTCTGATAGGCAAGGACGGTGTTTTTGACGCGGATATGCGGAAACGGCACGTCGGTATCGGAGATGCTCAATACCGCGCCTTTTTCCATCGCGTTCGGGATGAACCGATGTCCGTCAAACGTACCGCCGCGGATCGCGACATACGCCATGCCGGGGGTCAGCGTGCGGGTGTCGATGGTGAGCCCGTCGACGACGGGCTCGCCGAAATCCGACGGGGCGTACAGCGTTCCGCCGGTGGCTTCGAGCAATTCTTTGATGGTAAACCGTGCAGCCATATCATTTATGAAACGACAGCGAAATGATCGTGTCGCAGAGCTGTTCATAGGAGTATCCGACGACTGCCGCTTCCTGCGGGAGCAGGGAAGTCGGCGTCATGCCGGGCAGCGTGTTCGCTTCGAGACAGTACGCATCGCCGTTTTCGGTGAGAAGGAAGTCGATGCGTCCGTAAACCGAAAGCCCCAAAAGCCGGAACACGTCGAGCGCGATCCTCTGAATGCGCTCGGTGGTCTCCGCGTCGATCTCGGCGGGGGTGACTTCACGCGAGGCGCCTGCCTGATATTTGTTCTTGTAGTCGTAGAAGCCGTGCAGCGGGATGATCTCGATCGGCGGCAGCGCACGGTCGCCAAGCACGCCGCAGGACAGTTCGCGCCCCTTGACGTATTCCTCGACGAGGATCGTATTCTCCATGGAGAACGCAAGCTTCAGCGCGTCGTAGAGATCGCGGCGTTCCCGCACGATCGAAACGCCGATCGACGAGCCGCCGTTGCAAGGTTTCACGACGCACGGAATAGGAAGGGAATCGGGATCGAACGGATCACCCGCTTTCAGAAGCTGTCCTTTCGGGGTCAGTATGCCCGCCGTTTCGAACATCCTTTTACTGATCCACTTATCCATAGCATTGCGGCAGCCCTCCGCGCCGGAGCCGGTATAGCGGATGCCGCGCGCATCAAAGAATGCCTGCAACTTGCCGTTTTCGCCGCAGTCGCCGTGCAGAGCCATGTAAACGATATCCGCCTGTTCGCAAAGCTCGGGCACGTTAAGCCCGATATAGTCGTTGAATCCGGCTTTGCGCGACTGACGCAGCGCGTCGAGATCCGGTTCGGCTTCCGAAACACGGAACGGGGGAAGCGGCTTTGCCTGCGAAAAGAGATCGGCTTTGCCGTCCCATTCGGGCAGACCGAAAAACAGATCGACCAGGATCGCCTGATGACCCAGAGAAAGCAATGCGTTTGCGGCCATCGTCCCGCTCGAAAACGAAACGTCGCGTTCTGGGGAAAGTCCGCCTGCCAAGACTACGATTTTCATACTCATACCTCGCTATCATATTCTTATATCACATTTTTCCGAGTATGACAACAGATTCTTGTTTTTATAAACAAAAATCGTCCCGATCCGCGTAAGCTGTACCGGATGCACCGTTCAAAAAAGTACGGCGCTCCGGAAAGGCGACATATGAAACGCATTCTGTCCCTGCTTCTGATCGTCATTCTCCTGTATGCCAATCCCGGCTGCAAACGCGCTGAACCGGCTCCAGAAAACACGTATCACACCGAGCTTTCATTTTCCGAACTGTCTGACTCCGGCATAGATGCCGCGCTGGAGATCGCGCGGGCAAAGGAACTGCTGTTCCGTATCGAGCGCGGCGAGATTTTCGGCAAACATGCGCAGGAAACGCTCGAATCGAGGGCCGACGCGCACATGAAGATCCAGACCGACGCTGCGATCGCGTACGTCCGGTACTGCATGGATGTGTCGAACGAAGCGAACCGGCAGAAATATGATACGCTTTCGATACAGGCCGAAACGCTTGCCTGCATCCTGACCGACGCTGCGCTGCGGCTTTCGGAGGATCCGGCGCTGAAAGACGTGTACGACGCGGAAACGGTCGAAATGCTTTTGCGTGAGGACGCGCTCTCGGACGACGCGGTGCTGCCGCTTTTTGAAAGGGAGCGAGAACTTGTCGGCGCGTATGAAGCGCTGCCGGATCAGCTCAGGGTGGAGTATGGCGGAAAGATGTGGACAGGGGATGAGATCCTTTCCGATCCGTCTTTGGATGCGGAAGACTTCGAGACGTTGTACGAGGCGTATCTGGACCTGTTTCATACGAAAGCGGGTGAGATCTTTCTGCAGCTGATCAAAATCCGCAGAGAGATCGCGAAAACGCTCGGGTACGATTCCTATGCGGACTATCGGTACGCATGTTACAGACGCACGTATTCGCCGAAGGACGCCGCTCGGCTTTCGGAACGCGTTCAAACAGAGATAGTACCGCTTTTTGCGGAGATGCGAGATGATTTTTACCGCGCCGCAGGGCGGCTCTATGGTGCGGCCTTCGAACAGGCGCAGACCATGGAGCGGATCGGTTCGGTGGTCGCGGATACGGCGCCTGCGCTGTCGGAACCATGGGACTATATGCTCGGACACGGGCTGTACGATCTCGGCACGGACTTCAGGCGCATGCCGGGCAGCTGTACGACGTATTTCGCGGCGTACGGAGCGCCGTTTCTGTTCGGCGCGTGGTCAGGCGGATTTGACACGATCCCGGCGGTCATCCACGAGTTCGGGCATTTCGCGTCATTTTATCTGAACGGAGATACGACGGGAGAGGAAAACTCGCTTGATCTTGCCGAAATTGATGCGCAGGGACTTGAACTCCTTACCGTTTTGCGGTATGATACAATATATGGCAATCTGTCCGAAGAAGCGGAAGCGGTCGAACTGTTTTACGCGCTTTATACGCTGATCGACGGCTGTGCGGAGGATGCATTTCAGCAATTTGCGTACGGACTTGAAGAACCCGACCTCGCTGCATTGGACGCCGAATACGACCGGCTGTGCAGGGCGTACGGACTGGACGCGTTCGGAACGGAAGGACGTTCCTGGACACAGATTGCGCATACGTTTCAGGCGCCGTTTTATTACGTCAGTTATGCGACGAGCATGACGGCCGCGCTGGAACTGTATCTGAAAGGGAAAAAAGACCCGGCAGCCGCAAGAGAAGCGTACCTCAGGGTTTTGGCGCGCGGCAGAGGGGCAGATTATGCGGAGACGCTGACCGCCGCGGGAGTGCACGATCCCTTTGCGGCAGAGACGATCAAGGAAATCACGCGCGGATTGGGGAACGCGCGTCGAAACAGATAGGATATTCAGGAAGGGATTCATCACATGAAGAGGTTAGGGTGCTTTTTGCTGGCATTTTTGATGATTTGTCTGCTTATGCCGATCGCTGCGGGCGAAACCGGCTTTGCCGTGTCGTACGCGATCCCGGGCGGACAGCCGGAAAGCCGGCTGACGGACGCGGACGTTATGACGCGTCTCACGCTGAACCGGAATCAGAAGCTTACGCTGACAATGTCGAATGCAGGAGAAGGACGCAAGCTCTATCTTGAATGGTTCTCTCTCCCGGTCGATGCGGCAATTGAGCAATACAGCGCAAAGGGTGCGTTGCTGAACACCCTTGCTTTCGCGAATCCCGACCGGTACGCCGAGGAGATCCCGGTCGACCCTGCCTGTGCAAAAATAACGTTATCAGCCAAAAGCGCCGAATGTACCGTATCGACGTTTTACGTTTCGGATCAGGCGCCGGAGCCGGATCGCGGATGGCTTTCGGAGACGCCGCTTGCCTGCGACATCCTGGTGATCGCGCCGACACCTGCCGACGTCATGGAGGTTTTCGGTCCGACCATCGTGAAATATGCTGTTGGATTGGATGTTTCGGTCGGCGTGATCTGTATGACGGTCGATCACCGCTATCGTCTCGCAGAGCTTCAGCGCGCGTTTACGGAGCTTGGGATCGAAAAGGCGCCGATTGTTCTTGGGGTCGACGATAAGAATTACAGCGAATATCCGGAAAAGGCGAACTCCGATCTGAGAAATGCACAGATCAGAGAAGTCAAAAAATACTGGGCAAAGAGCGAACCGCTGCCCAAACTGAAATGGCGGATCGAACAGCTGCAGCCGAAACTGGTTCTGACCGTCGATCAATCTGAGCGGGATCTGCGCGCAGCGGAAACGTATTCGCTTGTGACCGCGGCGCTGCAGGAAGGATCTTCCGTTGAAAAACTGTACATTGCTTCGGATCTCGGCGCAACCAGGATCGACTGCACGGAACCGATGCCTGCGCTCGGCGGACGCTCGGCATACAAAGCGGCGTCCGAGGCGTATCGGTTGATGGATTCCCGCGGCATGTATCGGATACAGCTCAATCAGAGTCCCGCGTACCGGCTGGAAAAACAGACGGTAGGGAGCGATACCGAAGGCGACGATCTTCTTGAGAATATCCCGATCGCATCTTTGATTTCTTACAATGAACCGACTTCCGCACCGACCGAAGCGCCGACCGAAGCGCCGACTGAAGCGCCGACCGAAGCACCGGCGACGGAACCTGCGGCAGCGGCAGCGGAACCGTCTTCCGCACCGTATCTGATCATTGAAGAGGAAGAACTGACGCCGGAGCCGACCGAAGCACCGACGGCGCAGCCGACCCAATCCGCGAATAAAAGCGGATGGTTCTCCTGCCGCGGCGGAAACGATCCGCAAGTCAGCGTAGAGATCGAAGAGACGCCGACGCCTGCCCCGGAGGTGACGGCTGCACCGACGCCGACGCCGGAGCCGACCGAAGCGCCGACCGAAGCGCCGACACCGGAACCCACGCCGGAGCCCACGCCGGAACCGACGCCGGAGCCCACGCCGGAGCCCGCACACGTCTATGAGGAGACCAACTTTGACGATAAGTTCCTGAACGAAGGGGAGCCGGAGTTTGTATCGTTCGACGAAGAAAACGGCGAATGGATCTACCGCTCCGATATCCTTGCGGTCGAGATCCACCGCGTGGAAACGACGATGCCGAAGGGGACACGCACAAAACCGGTCGTGTATTTCGTTGCCGATATCTATGAGCGTGAGTACGACAGTTTTCACCCGACGTTTGCCAACTGGAAGCACGACAGTATGGATCGTGCGGAAGCGCTCGATATGGCGCTGAACAACAAATGCGTGCTGTGGATCACAGGGGACAACCTCATTCATATGGATAAGGAAAAGAAGGGAACTCTGATCCGTGACGGGTATCTGTTCCAGAAAACGACGCGCATCGACTCCTGCTGGCTGAATCCGAAGACGCATACGCTGGAACTGGTCAAGAAAAATACCGTCAGCGCCGTCGATCTTTGGGAAAGCGGCGTTGAAAACTGCTATTCCTTCGGGCCGATCCTGGTGGAAAACGGCGAAATCACCAAAGATGCGGTCAACCAGCGCCGCGATATCGCACAGCGCGTCATGATCGGCATGATCGAACCGGGGCACCTTGTCGCGGTCGCTGTGGACGGCAGACAGGACGGTTACAGCGAAGGCACCAACGCAGAGGAGTGCGCGAAGATCATGAAGGAACTCGGCTGTGTCGTCGCCTACAACCTGGACGGCGGGATGTCGGAGACCATGATCTTCATGGGCAATAAGATCAACCGTCACGGAACCGGACGCTACAACGGCCTTTCCGCGATGGCGCGTCCTATGCCGGAAGGCCTTGCATGGGGCTATTCCGAGCTTTGCGGCACGTTCCGCGATCTGCAGCAGGACAACGGCTGACGGTATGGAACGGCAGGGAGACAACAGGCGAAACGTACGAAATTGGATACTGACGGGCGCGGCGATCGGTTTTGCTGCGCTCGCCGTCGTTGTCTGCCTGCTGCTGCGTCCGAAAACGGGCGCGGCGGACCGATTCGTGATCCGCTATGGGGATGGGGAATCGCTGACGGTTCCCGCATGGGAAACACGTACCATCGTTATCCGTGACGGAAAGCTCGCCGATGAAGCGAACGGCGAAGGCGCGGAAAACGTCATCCATATCGAAAACGGGGAAGCGTGGATGGAGCAGGCAAACTGTCCGCACAAAGAATGTGTGAAGCAGGGTGTTTTGAACGCGGAGACGGTGCAATCGCGACCGCTCGGCACATGGATCGTCTGCGCGCCGCATCAAGTCTATATCGAGTATGCGGGAGGCGTGGAATGAAGATTCGCACGTTGACAAGGATGGCGCTTCTTACCGCCGCAGCGCTGATTCTCGGCTATATCGATTCGCTGATCCCGCTCGTTCCGTCCGTGCCGGGCATCAAGCTCGGACTGTCCAATCTTGTGCTTCTGTACGCGGTGTTTTATATGCGGCCGGTCGAAACGGTGATCCTGATGTTTCTGAAGGTCGGACTTTCATCCCTGCTGTTCGGAAACGCGGTCGGCGCACTGTACGCGCTTGCGGGCGGCGTTCTGTCCGTTGCGGCCATGCTTCTTTTACACCGTATTCCGCATGTTTCCGTGATCCCGGTCAGCACGATCGGCGGGATCCTGCATATCGTCGGGCAATGCGCCGTCGGATGTGTGCTGATCTCATACAAACCCGTACTGTTCTACGCTCCGTGGCTTCTGATCAGCGGTACCGCAACCGGGCTGCTGCTCGGCGTTGCGACAAGAGGCGCGTTTTACGGGATCGAACGGTATGAAAGGAGGACAGGTGTATGAAGCGAGCTTTTTTATGCATGCTTGTCCTGTTGCTTCCGATGCTCGGATGCAGAGCCGAGACGCCGCATTCCGCGGCAGGGATCGCATGTGATACGGTTGTGACGATCACGGCATACGCGCCGCAAGAAACGGTCGACGGAACGCTTCGCATCTGCGCTGATTATGAAGCGCTGCTCAGCAAAACGATCGAGGACAGCGACGTATGGAACCTGAATCATGCAGACGGAAAACCGGTCGAGGTACATCCGGAAACGGCGGAGCTTATCCGGCTTGCGATCGAGATCGGGGAAGCGAGCGACGGCGCGTTTGACATTACGATCGCGCCGGTCTCCGGCATGTGGGATTTTACGGCGGATGAACCCGTCGTTCCAGATCCGGAGGCGCTGCGTTCGGCTGCGGCACGGGTGGATTATCGAAACATTGTGATAGACGGAAACACGGTAACGCTGAAAAACGACGCGGAGATCGACCTCGGCGGAATTGCAAAAGGGTATATCGCGGATCGCGTCGCGGAGTATCTTCGCGAGCAGGGCGTTACGAGCGCGTGTATCAATATGGGCGGCAACGTGCTGACGATCGGCACAAAGCCGGACGGAAGCCCATGGACGATCGGTATCCGCGATCCGAACGGTACGCCGGAGCAGAGTGAGGAAGTGCTGAAACTCGGCAGCGCGGCAGTCGTTACGAGCGGCAATTACGAACGTTTTTTTGAACTTGACGGCGTTCGGTATCATCATATCCTGGACCCGAAGACCGGTATGCCTGTTTCGAACGGACTGGCGTCGGTCACGATCATCGGAACTCGATCCGATCTTTGCGACGCGCTTTCCACAGCATGCTTCGTGCTCGGAGAGGAGAGAAGCGTAGCGATTCTCGACCGATACGGCGTGCAGGCGATCTTCCTCTGCGGCGACGGAAGCCGGACTGCGTATCCGGAAAACTGAACGCATAAAAAACGATCCCCCTGCGATTTGCTCGTCGGGGGATCGACGTTTTTGTATCAGCCGATCGGCGTGATGGATTCGATACGGATGGAGTTACAGTAAAGCGACTGCAGATGCGGACGGAACCGTGCAACCAGCGTGCCGCGATAGTTGCCCTCGATGCGCGTTGAGTGGATCACCGTATTGTTCCCGAGATAGATCATGACGTGACCGGTTTTGTTCCGACTCTCGTTGAGCAGAAAAACGAGATCGCCGCGCTGCAATTCGGCAAGCGCCTCTCTGTTGTCACGGGGGATACCCGTATTGGCGAACACAATGCGGTTTTTTGCATTTCTGATTGCTTTGACGTTGTTGCTCCAACCTGCGGCGGTAACGTCAAGGATCGGTTCGTTTCCGTTCTCGACAAGATAGTCATAGCTGCGGAACACCCAGCACACGATGCCGGAGCAGTCATAGGACGCGTCGCCGGTGCGGCGAATGTTGTTGTACGGCGTGCCGAGCCGGTCGTAGATCATGGAGATCATACATTCGATCAGATGCGCTTTTTCATCCACTACGGACGTGGAAATGCGCCGCGCGCAGTCAAAATATTTCTGCAGGAGAGGATCGATCTCTACGTCGACTACGACGCCGCCGCGTACGGTCAGCATGCGTCCTTCGCCGAGATACAGTCCGCAGTCGGTCAGATCGCCGGAATACTTTCCGTGCAGAACGACTTCGACGTCCGGGACGACCGCCTGCCCTTTATCGAGCTCATCCGAGAAAAACAGGAGATCGCCCGCTTCGATCGAATCGAAGTCGCCGATATACTGCCATTCGGTCTCTTCGCCGTTGCAGGTGACAAGATCGCCCGCGCTGTTGAACAGCTTGAAGATCAGCGTGTTGTAAATGGGAGTCACGTAAAGATGGTTCGGGTACAGCGTTTTTTCTTCAAGCGGCTTTTTATAAAACACGTAATAGGCCTCGTTGAAGTGGAGCCCTTCGTTCCGAAGCAGATCGAACAGGAACGTCGCGCTGTCAACGTACGGCGCCTTAACGTATTCATACGCGTCTTCCGTGAGCTTGTCAAGCGAGAACTCGCTTTCCGGCGTTTCGCAGGACTGATGCAGCAGCGTCAGGAACGTTTCTTCGTCTACAAATTGGATCTGACCGAGCTGCACATAACCGGTTTTGTCCTCTCCGGTCATAACGGCGGCATAGCCCTTTTCGACGTCAATTCCGATCACGCGAACGACCTCATAGTCAGCATGCGCGGCGATCGGCGCGTCGGTCGTGCGTGCCGAATAGATGATGCCGTGCGGACGGACCAAGACCGCATACGGACTTTCCGGTTCGGTCAACCGGGTATCGTATGCGTAGCGCGTCTCAAGATATCCGTCGCCTTCCGCACCGATCGGACGCAAATGATAATAGGTGCGCTCACCGGATTCCACCGTGCCGAGCACGATCCATTCGTGCGTAAAGACGCCTTCGAGCGGCTTGAACGGGAAAACGTACTTTCTTGCCGATATATCGAGACTGCTGTATATGGAAGGGTTTGTGCCGGAGGTGGCGACAGTCACGAAGGGATCTTCCCCGTAACCGAGATAGAACTGTTTGATCACTTCCGCATCCTCGTCAAAGGGGATGGGCGTCGGCGTGGGTTCCGGCGTGGGCTCCGGCGTCGGCGTGGGTTCCGGCGTAGGCGTCGGAACGGGCGGCAGCGTGGCCGGAACTACGGTCGGCGGCACGGTGATCACGGGATCCTCATCCGGCGTCGCAGCCGCTTCCGAGACGATTCCCGTGTCGGTCGACGGAACGATCGCCTGCTGTGCAGACGTGCCGCAGGCGATCAGAATGATGCATACAAGGATGGATATAATAAACAATAGGTATTTCTTCATAGCTTGTAGTTTAGCGTCGAATCCGTCAAATGTCAATTGCGCAAATGTAAATATTGATGGCGGCTTTACAAATCCGCCGCCTTCGTGTACAATACCGACACGGAGGAAATCATATGAAACAGGAACACATCGACCGCATCAACGAGCTTGCGAAAAAGGCAAAGACGGAAGGGCTCACGCCCGAGGAGACAGAAGAACGCGATCGGCTTCGCAAAGCATATATTGCAGATTTCCGCAGATCGTTGGAATCGCATCTCGAAAACACCTACGTTGTCGACGCCAAGGGCAACAAAACCAAGCTGCAAAAGAAGCATTGAAAGCATAAAGGAAGCGGGAGACCGCTTCTTTTTTACGTCAATATCCGGTATGGATGATCGAACCGTCGACCGCGTTGATCAGCAGCGCCTGCGGGGTGTTCGTCGGATCGTCCCGCAGTCCGCGGGTCATGGGATCGTCAAATAAAACGACCCAGCAGGGGATCTCGTAATAATCCTCCGAATTCCGAACATGAACGGTGTAGCAGGTCAAAAGCAGCCGGTAGACTTCGATCTCCGTGACGTCTATCTTTTCCAGCAAAGAACCGGACAGCGCGGCACGCAGCGTGTTTTTCACACGGGTCTGTACCTCGTCGAACGGCAAAAGCGTGACGTTCGCGCTTTCCACACCGACGACCTCCTTCGGCGCATCATATCGAAAGCTTCTGATCCCGCTTTCATCGATCATGATCCGGATCTCCTCGTCCGGAATGATCGTAACCTCGGTATAAGCCGGATCGCTCTCGTAGTTCAGACTGATGGACGGTGTGATCTTCGAGACCGCGGACGGATATCCGCCGTAAAGCCGGTGAAGCACAAAGCCCCAGCCCTGCGCGACGGACGTATAGTCCGATCCGTTGCTGCCGCTGTCATGCATCAGGTTCGCTTTTTCCACGTTTATAACGGAAAAGCCGGAAAGCCCGAGCCGATCAAACTCCCGTTCAAGCAACTGCTCGGCTTCTCTCCGCTGCATCGTCGGTTCTTTCCACGCGGCCTTCAGGCCGGGGTCCCATTGCACAACATTTTGATACGCGGTTTCCATGCAAACCCATCCGATCACGGCGCCGCGTGTCACGTCCAAATAGTCCGAGCCCGCGCCATCGCCTCCAACGCTGATCTGCGCCGTGCTTCCGTCCGACATCGTATAGAGTGCGCCGAGGTCGTTGATCGGAACCGAAGCAAAATCGGAGACAGGTTCTGCCTCGTTTGAGATCGGCGCATTCTTGATCTGCTCCGTGTACCATGCCGCCTGTTCTTCGTATTGCGCGTCGGATATGGCTTCGAACTCTGCGGTCAGCTCGCCGCTTTTTCTCCGCTCATCCATGGATTCGTTGTAATCGTCGATCCATGCCTGAAACTCGCGCTGCCAGTCGTCCTTTGTAGATTCCTGACGGCAGCGGCTCTTCGGCGTTCCGAGCAGCTTCAGAAGCAGCGGCGCTGCATTCTCCTGCGTGACTGTGATGCGGCGTGTACGGTAAACCGGATAAACGCCGTCCGCCCGCTGCACAACGTCGGCATGAATGGAAACGGTGATCTTTCCGCAATCGATCGTTTCATCTTCATCCCAACGAGCAGGGAAGACCTGCGCGCCGTCCGTCTTTTCGCCTTTGATCTGCTGCTCCGTCACGTTATCGCCCTTGTTTACGATGTATTCCTCCTCCGGCGTCGGCACGCAGGCGAGGAGCAGGACAAGGGAGAGGCAAAGAAGAATGATTCGTTTCATAAAGAATAGCTCCTTAATATCCCTTTGCAGGGTCGATGATACTGCCGTCGATCGCGTTAAGAATCAACACAATACGGCTGCGATAGGATTCTTCCGTAAAATCGTGATATGCATCCTTGACTGTGCGCGTAAAGGAATCCGTCCCGTAAAAGCAATAGGCAGGGACGAGCATGCCTTTACCGAGCTCGTTTTGTTCCGCAATACGCCATAGTCCCAGTTCGATGCGGTCAACTGTACGAGATGCATTTTTAGAGTACTCCGGTTGGAAGTTCTCAACCTCCATC
>JAFZIH010000013.1 GCA_017554455.1 Clostridia bacterium
CGGCACGGGGTGCACTTGCCGCAGCTCTCGTCGACCGTGAAGTCGAGGAAGAAGCGCGCGACGTCGACCATGCAGGTCGTTTCGTCCATGACGATCATACCGCCGGAACCCATCATCGCGCCGATCTTGATCAGGTTGTCGTAGTCGATCGGCAGATCGAGATACTCAGCCGGGATGCAGCCGCCGGACGGACCGCCGGTCTGAACGGCCTTGAACTTCTTGCCGTTCGGGATGCCGCCGCCGATGTCGTAGATGATCTCGCGGAGCGTGGTGCCCATCGGGATCTCGACGAGACCGGTGTTGACGATCTTGCCGCCGAGCGCGAAGACCTTGGTGCCCTTGGACTTTTCGGTACCCATGGAAGCGAACCACTCTGCGCCCTTCAGGATGATCTGCGGGATGTTCGCGAGCGTTTCGACGTTGTTGATGATCGTCGGCTGGCCGAACAGACCCTTGTTCGCCGGGAACGGGGGCTTGTTTCTCGGCTCGCCGCGGTTGCCCTCGATGGAGGTTAATAGCGCGGTCTCTTCACCGCAGACGAACGCGCCTGCGCCGAGGCGTACTTCGATGTCGAAGTCGAAGCCGGTGCCGAAGATGTCTTTGCCGAGCAGGTTGTATTCACGTGCCTGACCGATTGCAATCTCAAGACGCTTGACCGCGATCGGATACTCTGCACGGACGTAAATGTAGCCCTTGTTTGCGCCGATCGCATAGCCCGCGATCGCCATTGCCTCGAGGACCGCGTGCGGGTCGCCTTCGAGAACGGAACGGTCCATGAACGCGCCGGGGTCGCCCTCGTCGGCGTTGCAGACGACGTACTTCTGCGGGACCTTATTTCTCGCTGCGAAGTCCCACTTCATGCCGGTCGGGAAGCCCGCGCCGCCTCTGCCGCGCAGACCCGAGTCCTTCATGACCTGGATGACTTCTTCCGGGGTCATTTCGGTGAGCACCTTGCCGAGCGCGGCATAGCCGTCCATCGCGATGTACTCGTCGATCTGTTCCGGGTTGATGACGCCGCAGTTGCGAAGCGCAACACGCATCTGCGTCTTGTAGAAGCCGGTCTCCTGCAGAGACGGGACCTCGACCTTCTCATCGCCTTCGGTCTCACGATACACGAGACGGTCGACGACGCGGCCTTTCAGGAAGTGCTCCGAAACGATCTCCGGAACGTCCTCGAGCTTCACGCGGCTGTAGAACGTGCCCTCCGGGTACACGATCATGACGGGACCGAGTGCGCAAAGGCCGAAGCAGCCAGTACGTACGACCTTGATCTCATCTGCAAGGCCGTTCAATGCGATCTGTTCTTCCAGCGCTTCCGCGATCTTGACGCTGCCGGAAGAGGTACAACCCGTACCGCCGCAAATCAAAACATGCGTACGAATCATTCTGTCTTTCCTCCGTTATGCTTCCACCGCACCGATGGTGTATTTTGTGACGGGTTTGCCGTCAATGAGATGCTGCTTGATGATCTCGGGAACCATTTCGGGCTTGACCTTTACGTAGGTCACGCGTTCCTTGTCGCCTTCGAACACTTCGACGATCGGCTCGAAGCGGCACATGCCGATGCAGCCGGTCTGCGTGACGGTCACTTTGTCGCCGAGATTATTCTCCGCAACCTGTTCCACAAAGGCGTTCAGAACGGGACGCGCACCGGCCGCAATGCCGCAGGTCGCCATGCCGACGACGACGCGGATCTCACCGGAACCTTCACGAAGAGCGACCTTGTTTTTCATTCTTTCACGAATTTCTGCAAGTTCTTTCAATGATTTCATGAGTTTGATCCTTTCGTTTTGTAGATTTTTCTGAATATCTTCAAGCCTCCGAAGCGTATTGCTCCGTCAGCATATCCCGGATCCATGCGAGGACTTCGTATTCATCCAGCGGTACGTCGTCCCCGAGAACCTGTCGGACCTCGCGCGTGTCGAGTTCGACCGTGCGGTCCGGCAGGGTGTGCCGGAAAAGAAAATCCGTTTTCGCGCTGCCGCGGATCAGCATCGTGATGGTGGTAACCACGTCGCCGAGCGGCGTAAAATCCAGGTGCGTCTTGTCGAACGTCGCGGAGATCTCCGTTCCGCAGTGCTCGGGATCGACCGCCCGCTCCGTTGACCGGATCGTAAGCGTTCCCCCCGTCTGCTCCGCGGCGAGCTTCAGAAGCGGGATCCCCATCCCCACCTTGCGCGTGGTGCGCGTCGTGGAAAACGGGTCGACGACGGTTTTCAGAAAGTCCTCACTCATTCCGTAGCCGTTGTCTTTGATCGTCAGCTTCAGAGTCGTTTCCGTCTCGTCCAGCAGGATCTCGATCAGCGTCGCTTCCGCGCGGATCGAGTTTTGCGCAATATCGAGTATGTTTAAGCTGAGCTCCTTCACAGCTTCCCCTCCCGCAGCTTCGTAAAAAGCGCGTGCCTTACGGCTTCCGGTTCGGTCTCGTCCGTGTTCAGTTCGAGCGTGCCGCCCGCTTCGCCGATCTCCCAGAGCCGATGTGCGTCCGAGCAGACGACGATCGTTCGTCCTTCGGCAAGCTTCGCGTTCTCCGCGTCCCTCAGCTCTGCGATCCGAAATTCCGGTTCGGGCGGGAATGCGCCGAGCACCGCCAAGAGTCCGTTCGAGTCGCGGTCGATGTGCGCCGGCCAGCAGACGCCGCCGTGCGCTTTGACAAGCTCCGCAGCAGCCGCGAGATCCAGATCCGTCGCCGCCGGAAGAAAATACGGATCCTCTCCGATCTTTTCGTCCTGCTCGTTCAGGATCGGCTGTTCGCCGAAGATCTCAACGCGGTTCTTGATCTTCATCCGGTGCTCCTTGACCTCCGCTCCGAACGCAAGCGCATCGTCAAGCGTTTCAAAGATGCACAAAAGATGAATATCCTCCGCTGTCGTCAGCTCCATGCCCGCGATCGGCACAATGCCGTATTCCCCGCACGCGGCGAAAAACGCAGGACAGTTGTCGACCGTGTTGTGGTCCGTCAGCGCAACGATACCGAGCTCATTTAGATGCGCCATGCCCGCGATGTTGCAGGGTGTCATGTCCATGTCTCCGCAGGGAGACAGACACGAATGCAGATGCAGATCGTAGGCGACCGTCCTCATCTGAGCAGCGCGCCGACTTCGGTGCAGACCTCAAACGTGGACTTTTCGGTGAGCAGCATGTTGAGCCCGTGCAGCCGAGCCGCGTTGATCGCGGCATCGTCCGGGCGAACGCCCTCCGAAAACACGATGCAGGCGCAGTCCGTCAGCTGTCCGACCGCCGCCACGTTCACGTTGGACATGATCGTGACCCAACAGTCGCCGCTTTCGGCGCGTCCCATGACCCAGCTCAAAAGATCTCCCGCATATCCGCCGGTGACCTCGCGGTCCTCCTCGGACAGCAGAAGCGGTTCGTATCCGGTTTTTTCGATCAGCTCGCGTACTGTCATAGCTTTC
>JAFZIH010000138.1 GCA_017554455.1 Clostridia bacterium
CCGCTGTACTTCCTTCGCGAACGCGAGGTCGTGCACTATCAGCGCTTCGGCGAGTGCCTCGAGATCATGCAGGCGACCAAAAACGGCCGCAGCGCACCGAGCTGCCGATGCGCGCGCCGTCGATTCTGACAAAAAAAGGGCTGCCGAAGCAGTCCTTTTCTTTTGCCTATTGTTCAGTTGTCCGCGCGGTTGTAGCCGTTCTTCATCGTCACGCTGGATTCGTGCAGCACCGCGGTCAATGCCTTATCGGTCTGCTCCTTTGCCATTGCCGCAAGCTTTTCATTCGCCTCGGCGCACAGCGTCGCATCGCCGGTCTCGGCAAGCTTTTTGTCGTATTCGAGGACGAGCTTCCGTCCTTCGGTCAGCACCGCGTTCTGGTAGCGCGTCACGATCTGCACGCATTGGTTGTAGCTGTGGTCGGCCATCGCGCCGATCAGGCGGCTCGCCCAATAGAAGTTCTCCGTCGAGGCGTCGAGCGTGACGTCAGAAAGGTACTTCGGCATCTTCGGTACGTTCGGATAGACCGGCAGCAGCGCGTCGAAGGTCGTGGAGCCGAAGCAGATCCATTCGAGACCTTTCGCGCAGTCCGGCGCGTCCGGGCGGATCTGACACACGGAGGTCACGCCGGTGCGGTTGATGCCGATCGAGCGATACTTGCCGCGCAGACCCGTGTCGTGGTTGAGGTACGGATTGAAGGGCGTGCCCTGATAGTTCGAGCTTAAAAGTTCCTTGACCTCCTCGACCGTGATCTTGCGCTCGGGCACGAAGCTCCACGGGATGTCGTCGCTTTCGGGCGTGAAACCCGCGTTCGGACCGTCCCAGCGGTACGTGCGTGGGGCGAGGTACCGGCCCATAAACCACGCGCGGGGCGTGTTGTAGACGTGGTCCTGATCGGAATGCGAACCGAAGACGAGCCGCGGGTTGAACGCGCCGTTCTGATTGCAGTCGAGATGATAGGTTTCGATGAATTCTTTTAGGTCCTTCGAGCAAAGATGCGCCTTCTGCTTTCCGAACGCGTCGTCGAGATCGAAGCTGTCCATGCCGAACTGGTTTGGCATGATGACTACGACGTCGTCCGGCACGCGCTTTGCCATCCAATGGTGCCCGCCGATCGTCTCCATCCACCAGATCTCGTTTTCGTCATTGAACGCGATCCCGTTGGATTCATAGGTGCCGTACTGTTCCAGGAGCGCCGCAAGCCGCAGCACGCCCTCGCGCGCGGTGCGGATATACGGCAGCACGAGCACGACGATGTCCTCCTCGCCGATGCCGCCCGGGATGTCCTTTTCCTTCTTCGTCTTCGCCTTTTTATACGTCACGAGCGGGTCCGCGGCGAGCACGCGCGGATTCGAGGTGATCGTCTCCGTCGCGGTCATGCCGACGCTCGCCGCGTTGATGCCGGTCGCCGCCCATACGCCTTTGACGGGATCGACGCTCGGACACGCGGTATAGCGCATCGGGTTCTCCGGCAGTTCGACGGTCAGATGACCGAGAACGGACGTGTAGGTCGTTTTTTGATCTTTCGGCTCGACAACGACGAGCTTTTTCACGTCAAAGTGTCCGTCGTCGGTGCGTGCGATCATCGTGGAGTTGTCGTTTGCGGCATACTTACCGACCAATACGGTTGTACAGGGCATGGGAATACCTCTTTTCCTTATTTGATACTCTAATGATACGCAGATCCCCTGCCGTTGTCAATCCGCGCCGCAAGAATCCTGTTGCGCAGCGTCGCGGTTTTATGTATAATATATATAAAATCAACCAAGGGGGTTCCATATGAAAAAAGGTTGGGGAAAATGGGCGGCGGCGTTGGCGATCCTGCTCTGCGTCGCGTTTATCGCGCTGCTGTTTGCGGACCGCATCCAGCGTGCGGACGGCGGGATCACGATCACGGAGGGGTATCTGCCCTCGGACGTCGGCGATCTCTTTTATAAGCTCTATACGCCGTCCGGGTTGCGGGACGGAGAACAGGCGCCTGGCGTACTGCTTCTGCACGGGTATCAGAACGACCACGAAACGAACGCGGCGTACGCGATCGAGCTAGCGAAACGCGGCGTGATCGTGCTTTCGATCGACGAATACGGGCACGGCGCAAGCGAGCCGGGGCTTGTAAACCGCGGATACGTCAACCACATGGTCAAGGGAAACTTCGGCGATGAAAACGCGGCGTTCAAGTCCGTCGGCGGCTCGGTACGCTACCGGCTTCTGATGAATTTCTCGAACCTCTCCTTCTTCAACGATCATTATACGAAGGATGACGCTGGCAACGCCATCACCGACAGCTCGTGCGGCGGCGTGGCGGCGTACAAATTCCTGTCGGAACTCAAAAACGTCGACAAGACGAAGCTCGGCATCAGCGGTCACTCGATGGGCACCTGGGCGGGCTGGAGCGTCGCCGCGGCGTATTCCGGCACGGAGATCGAACCGAAGGCGACCGTGCTGCAGTGCGGCGAGCTGTTCTTTGACACGGCGTACGATTCCGCGAATATTCATTTCAACAACGTCCTGCTGCTGCAGGCGAAATGGGACGAGTTCAGCTACTTCCGCGATTATAAGCGCGTGGTGGACGACACGGTCCTCCGCTCCGATCTTCGCACCGAATTTCTCGGCACGACGGCAAAGGAAGCCGCATGGGATACGACCTTCGGCGATTTTTCCGACGGTTCCGCGCGGCGAATGGAACTTCTCTATACAAACCACCGGCTCACCACGCACAATGCGCGCGGGCTCAAGGTTGCGCTCGATTGGTTCAACAGCGCGTTTGACGGGGCTCTCAGCGGACCCGATGCGACCGACCAGACCGCGATGGGCAAGGAATGGCTCGTGCTGCTTGCGATGCTCGTTTCGATCGCGGCGCTGATCCCGCTCTTTGAGCTGCTTCTCGGGATCCCGTTCTTTGCGAAACTCGTGCAGCCGCTGCCAGGCGCCGTCGGGATCAAACCCGCGGGCAAGTGGTGGCGCGGCGCGATCATCACGATGCTGATCGCAGGCGCGACGTACCCGTTTATGACGCAGCTCGGACACGCGCTGCTGCCGCTGCCGGAGGGCGTCTTCCGCATGACGGTCGGCAACGGCTTCATCGGCTGGTATTCGCTTTTGATCATCATCATGGTCGTTACCTCTCTCGTCGGCGCACGTTCCGCGAAAAAGAAGGGTACGTACGACGGCTTCTACGGTATGGGGCTCGGCTCAGAAGAGAAGCCGAACCGGATCGCGTGGGGACTGCTCGGCCGCGCATGCGTCCTCGTCCTCTGCCTGCTTCTGTTCCTGTATCTTGTCGTGTTCCTCGCGGGTGTGCTGTTCAAGCTCGATCTGCGGTTCATCTGGCCGTTCTTCAAGACCTTTACGTGGACACGGCTCGGTCAGTTCTGCGTCTACATCCCGGTGTTCGCGCTGTTCTTCCTTCTCAACAACTCGAAGATCATGGCGTCCATGCGCACGAGAGCGACGTACGAAAAGGGCTTCAAGGGCTTTATGGGCAACTGGTGGCGCAATGCGCTCCTGATGGTCGGCGGGATCCTGCTGATCGTGCTGATCGAGTACATCCCGTTCTTCCTCGGCATCGGACCGGGTGCGGACGTGTTCTTCGGCTCCACCTTCGGCGGGCCGTTCATGTCGCTTTTGATCCTGTTCGTGCCGCAGGTGATCGTGTTCAGCGTGCTGTGCACCTACTTCTACCGCCGCACCGGCAGCGTCTATACCGGCGCGCTGCTCGTCGCGTCGCTTGCCGCGTGGATCGTCACCGGCGGCTCGTCGATGCTGTAACTGCTGATATGCAAAAGGAGCTTGCCGATCGGCAAGCTCCTTTTTGTATCCGGCTTATTCGCCGTCTTCGTTCATATAGCGCGCGCGGTTAAAGCGATCGTTGAGATCGACGGCGTTCTCCGCGTCGTCCCGCGTGTTTTGCAGTTTCTTCCGACGGATCATTACGATCCCGACGATCCCCAGTACGGCGATTGCCCCAAAGAATATCACAAAAAACGGGATCAGGATCTGTCCGAGCATACGGTATTGCCTCCTTTTTTTCGATCCGCAGTACGGATGTTTTTCTTTCTTTAATTGCAGTATAGCTTCCCCGACCGCGAATTACAATAGGATCCTGTCCGAAATAAACGCGTCTATTCCTGCGGATCTGCACCGTTAGCCGATCCTTTTCCGCCGCGTTCCGGGTCGACGCGCGATCGCGGCCCTTCCCTGTCGATTTCTGCGTTTTATTGTTGTTTTGCCATGCAGTTTGTGTTATACTGTTTTATACGGTGCGTTCGCGCCGAAAAACATCCATGTGACCAAAGGAGATCCCCCGCATGAAACGCATTTTGCTGATTTGTTTTCTCGCAGCGGTGCTGTTGATCACAGCTTGCAGCGGCGTTTCGCAGGGGACCGAGCCCGTACCGCAAACGCCCGAGGCGTCTTTGGCGACCGACGCGCCCGTGATCGTCGAGGAAATGCTGGTGGAAGCGATCACCATGGCGCCGCTGCCGACGCTGCCGCCGACGCCCTCGCCCACGCCGACCCCAACCCCGACCCCGACGCCCACGCCCACGCCGACCCCGACCCCGGAAGGTCTGATCGGCGGAAAGTATCCCGTATTCTCCTACGAGGACGAGCCGATCCAAACCGAATCGGAGTATCGCAGCGACAAGCTTTCCATCACCGTGACCCGTCACACGGACAACCCGTATGACGGCACCAAGCTGGTATACTACGTCGCCGATATCTATCTGCAGGATCTTTCCTCCCTTCGGACGGAAGCGGCAGGCGGATTCCCGAACACCGACCATTTGCCCATGGAAAAGCTTGCGTCGCGGGTCAATGCGATCGTTGCGATCAACGGAGACTATTACTACGGAGACACCGGCAACAGGACGCTGATCGTGCGCAACGGGATCGCATACCGCAAGACGGTGGAAAAGGGTTGGCGCGAATCCTGCATCCTGTATCGCGACGGGACCATGGAGGTATTCAAGGCAAAGGAGCTCGATCCGCGCACGATCGACTTCGACCGTGTCTGGCAGGCATGGCAGTTCGGACCGTATCTCATCGAGGAGGACGGCTCGCCGCGTACCAAGTTCAGCAGGGAGCGCAACTATTCCGCCAATCCCCGCACCGTTTTCGGCTATTATGAACCGGGGCATTACTGCTTTGTCGTCGTGGAGGGGCGTTCAGCCGCGTCCGAGGGACTGCATTTCCCCGAGCTTGCCAAGCTCATGGTCGATCTCGGATGCAAGCAGGCGTTCAATCTTGACGGCGGCGACACGTCGGTCATGTACTGGAACGGCAAAAACCACAGCATTCCGTCCGGCAATCGCAGTCAGGTGGACATCCTGTATGTGGTGGAGCCGGTCGGTGACGCCGATATGCCTTCCGCATCGGACGCCGACACGTCGGAGCCGTAACGGATCCCCCTCCGTTCCCATTGCGCACATCTATCCCGATCACGAGGTATTGATATGAAAAAAACCGGAATCTTCCTTTCGATCATCTGTTTTATCGTCATATTGACGCTGCTGTGTCCGACGTTCGCTTTTGCGGAAAACGACCAAAAGGACGCCGCGGATCTTTCCCGCCACATCCAGATCGAACAAAGCGGTCACGTCAAGGCGCGTGCCGAGCTGCTTGACGACAAGCTCTATGAAACGGTTCAATATGCGCCGTTTGAAACCATCCGTCTTTCCTGGGAAAACGCGCCGACGAAGCCCGCCGTTCTCTGCATCCAATGGGGCGTTTTGCCGGACCGTGTGCAGATCCGGCAGACGAACGCGAAGGGCGAGATCGTCTCCGACGAATATGCCGAGGTCGTTTGGGACGCGGTCATCCCCCTTTCTTCCGAAACGACCGGCGTAGCGATCATGGCAAACGTCACCGGCATGGATCTTGCGCGGCTTGCGCTGTTCTCCGAAGGCAAGCTGCCTTTGCCGTTCTATGATTGGCAGGACGCGCCGCGCGGACTGGATTATCTGGTCATCGCCACGCATCCCGACGATGACGTGCTCTTTATGGGCGGCGTCGTTCCGATCTACGGCACGGAGCGCGGGTACGTCGGAACGGTCGCATACGTTACGAATCCGTCGAGAAAGCGCGTTGACGAGGCGCACCTCGCCCTGATCGAAATGGGCGCGAAGTACCGTCCGCTGTTCCTCGGGTTCCAGGACATCCGCGAAGTGACCAAGGAATACTACATCAACCGTTTTCTGGAAGAGACCGTGACGCTCGCGATCGTCCGGCTTCTTAGGGAATACCGGCCGCTCGTCGTCTTTTCGCACGGACTGAAAGGCGAATACGGCCATTGGCAGCACAAGATCGTTTCGGCGGCGGTCTCAAACGCCGTACGCCTCTGCGCCGACCCGACGTACGATCCGATCTCCCTCGAACAGTTCGGCACATGGGAAGTCAAAAAATGCTATCTGCACCAGTACGAGGAAAACCCGCTCGTGATGGATATCCGCACGCCGCTTGTTTCGCTCGGCGGACGCAGCGCGCTTGAGGTCGCGCAGGCCGCGTACAAGAAGCACGTCTCGCAGCAGGGCGGCCAGCACTTCGTCCAGTCGGAAACGGACCGAAATCCGATGAATCAATTCGGCATGATCTACGGTACCGTCGAAGCCGGAAACGACGTGTTCGACAACATCGATCCCTCCCTGTTCGCTTCGTATGCGCCGTCTCCCGCAACACCCGAGCCCACGGAAGAGCCCACGCCCGAACCGGCGGAGGAACCGACGGAGGAGCCGACGGAAGAACCGACGGCAGAGCCCACGCCCGAACCGACGGCGGAGCCGACTGAGGAGCCGACGCCTGCGCCGACGGAAGAAGTTCCGTCCGCGTCTTCCGAACCGCAGCCGACGAGCGAGCCGCAAAAAAGCGTCGATCCGGAGCCGACGACGGAACGCTGGATCGTTCCGGCCCTGTTCGCGCTGCTCGGTCTGGCCCTCGTTTTCATCTGCATTCTGCTGATCCTGCGCCGCAGAAACCGGCGCTGACAGGGTTTGAAAAGCAATACGATACACAGCAAAGGGAAGGGGTCTGCCCCTTCCCTTCTCAGTTTCCTTTCGCGTTATTTCGCGATGAATTTCTTGTACAGCCAGACGACCAGGCAAGAGCCGACGATCGACAGGATGATGCCGAAGACCCAGCCGCCGGCAACAGGGATCAGACTGCCGAGCAGACCGCCCACAACGCCGCCGATCAGACCGACGATGACGTAAAACCACCATTTTTTGCCGCTTACCTTCATGATCTTGCTTGCGACAAAGCCGCAGAGTCCGCCGATCACGAGTTCAACAAGGATCTTCCAAAGCCATTCCATTCTCTTTTATCTCCCTTTCTTTGATGGATTTTATATATTGTATCACGTTTCACGTTGAAAAGAAAGTCGTTTTCTGAGAAACGCGATCTTTTTTCGCTGATGCGTCATACGTCAAGAAAGCGAAAAAGCGGTCCCGCGTCGACGCCTTCCTGCGTCTTCAAAAAGTCACAGAGCGCTTCCGCGATCACACGCACCCCGCCCACACTGTCGCTTTCGACGTTCAGCGGCAGGACGGGATCGTGCAAACTCAGCCGCAGCAAAAACCACCCGTTCCCGTGCGCGTCGTCCAGAGAGAAGCGCACGCCCTCGCGGTTGTCCGGCGCCTCGGTCCAACCGGTCTGCGCTTTTGCAAAGGTCAGCAGCCCGTCCAGCACCCTCTGTCCGCAGGTCTTGAAATCGGGCTCCGTGATCTTCAGGCGGAACTCCTTGCTCTCCGCGGGCTCCTGTAATCCCGCGATCAGCGATTCAAGGTCCCGTCCGCAGGCAAGCTCCATGAGTAGCCGCACGATCAGATACGCGCCGTCGTCCAAAAACCAATTCTCTTTCAATGCCGCGTGCCCGGAGGTCTCCATGGCAAGCTGACAGTCCGTGCCCTCCGCGTTCAGGCGAAGCGCCTCGTTGATCACGTTCCGGTAGCCGCGGCGGTAGCGATAGTGTACGCCGCCCCGGTCACGGATGAACGCCGCAAGCCCGGTGGACGTGATCGAATCGGTCACAATCGTCGTGCCCGGATGCTCCCGTAAAAGCACCGCCGAGATCATGGCGATCAGACGGTTCCGGTTCAGCTCCTCGCCGGAGCGCAGCACCGCACCCGCCCGGTCCACGTCGGTGTCAAAGATGATGCCGAAATCGGCCTTGCTCATAAGCACCGCGTCGCGGATGCTCGCCATCGCTTCCGACGCTTCCGGATTCGGCGCGTGGTTCGGAAAATGCCCGTCCGGTCTCAAATACCGGCTGCCGGTCGTGTCCGCGCCGAGCGGCTCCAGTACCTTCCGGGTGAAGAATCCGCCCGCGCCGTTGCCCGCGTCCACCACGATCCTTAGCCCCGAAAGCGGCTGCTCCCGTCCCGCGGCGTCGGTGATCTTTTTGCGCAAAAACGCGGCATAAGTATCCATAAAGCGGCTCTTTTTCCGTCCGCCCTGCTCGGCTGCCTCGGGGAACGGTTCGCCCGCAAGCGTCAAAATCTCGCGGATGTCCGCGCTCTCCGCGCCGCCCTTTGCGGTAAAGAATTTGAGCCCGTTCCGGTTCCACGGCAAATGGCTTGCCGTGATCATGATCGCCGCGTCGAACGGACGGCGCGGCAGCACCGTGGACATGAACATCGCCGGCGTCGTCGCAAGCCCGAGATCCGTGACCTCGACCCCCGCACGATTCAACGCCGCGCACAGCGTTTCCGCGATCGCCGGTCCGGACAATCGCGAATCCCGCCCGATCGAGACGCGCAGCGCCTTTTCTCCCTTGATCCGTCCGCGCAGCCACCGTACAAAGCCGCCTGCGATTGCTTCGACCGCCTCCGCGTTCAGATTCACGTCCTCGCCTGCAATACCCGGCATCGCCACGCCGCGGATATCGCTGCCGTTCTGCAGTTTCATCAGCTCCATCGTCCCGCCTCCCTATCATCCTTCTTTTCCTATTATACGCTCCCCCGCCCCTTCGGGCAAGTAAAAAGCATGAAAAAAGGAACAGTCGTGCGGCTGTTCCTCATGCCCGCGTCTGTCCGGGCGTTATGCTTATTTGAAATATCTCTCCAGGAGACCTTTCAGCGCCTTGCTCATGTTCTATCTTTTAGAATACATCTCAAATATTTTCTTTTGATAATCTTCAATCTCTTTTCTCTTTTTATACTTTTTTATCTCTCGTCGTGTTAAATTCTTATAATCCCCAGCAAGGAAGTCCACATATTTCCAATCTATTTCTGTTCGATGTATAGGTTCTGGATGGTATTCGGGGTGCATATCTACAACAGGGGAAGGGTCTCTGTGGAATGGTTTTTCATCTTGGTAATGGTTGTTGGTTTGACTTGAAGCCTCCCTGTGTTCTTCAACAGGTTGGACCTTTGCTCCGCAGTACCAGCAAAATTGCGCATCATCATTTAATTTTTTACCGCATTGAGAGCAATACATGTTAACATCTCCTTTATTGTGATTATAATGCATTAATGAATATCGTACTTTATGGCTATGCGTCGAAGTGCCTCATTCATTATATCGTTTTGCTTATGATTTAACACAATGCAAACACTTGGCGCTGCAATTCCGCCAATGATTGCAAAATAACAAATTAGATATAACGTACCTGCACCAGCCGGCTGTTTAGGGTCTATATCTGAATACGCCCATCCCATTTCACTTGGATGATTGCGAATATATGTAATCCTACTAACAACCGCGGGGTCGTTTTTGTACTTGTTTATCACTGTTTTTTCCACATTAAAAAAGTATTGGCTCCTTGCGTTTGTAGCTGCTTCATTTATAATTGCATCTGCTTCTGCGTCAGGAAGGTTCTCTGCTCCTTTCATCAATCGATAACATTCTTCCCCATATGCATCCGCATTTGCTTCGCAAGCTTCAAGAATGACTCCCAACAGTTTTTCATTCGCCTTTTTCTTTCCAAAGAGCATAATCAACCCCCCTAAACGATTTATACTATTATAGTACCATAGGAAACACTATTTATCAACAACAAGCATATTCTTAACTTGTCAAAGCAACTGTTTGACTATATAATGATTGTAAAAAACATTTGGAGGTGCTAATAATGCTTTTCAAAAGGGTAAAACTTGAACGACAGTTAATGAAAGAAATCAAGAGTTATGCTGGCGTAGTAGAGTTTCCTAATGATGATGCGAAAGCCATCGCTGATTTCCTTACAGCATACAATAGAGGTAAAGAGTTTGTAATGTTAGCAGCTTTTCGAGCATCAAGAACTTTGGAGAAATACCCATATCTATACAAAAACTGGGATGATTTGATGATAAAATACAAAAAACTTGGTCTTTTCCCCAAATGGGATATTGATATTGATGATTGAAAGAATGATTTATAGAGGATGCAACAATACATCCTCTGCTTATTTATAGCAGCTTCGCGTGTCCTTCAATCGCCTTTTCAATGCGTTGCGGTTCTATGCCGATGTAACGCTGCGTGATGCTTGCGCGAGCCGTGCATATATCAAAAGGAAGAGGATCACTCCTCTCCCTTTGACCGTGCCTTTTCGGGCGTTTTGCTTATTTGAAATATCTCTCCAGCAGACCTTTTTGCGCTTTGCCGGATCGTTATTTGCCCTGCTGATTCTTGTTTTTGAAATGAAGAAGCGTGCCGACCGCGCCGATAACGAGGCAGATGATTCCCGGTGCAACGCTCTTTGCAATCAGAAGAACCAAGCCGAGTACGCAAAGAATGATCGAAATGATCAGAAAAGGCTTCCCCTGCGGATTCATATTCCTTCCTCCCGATCAGCCGAAGTATCTCTCCAGCAGACCTTTGAGCGCCTTGCCGTGTCGGGCCTCGTCGCGAGCCATCTCGTGGACGGTGTCGTGGATCGCGTCGAGGTTCAGCGCCTTTGCGCGCTTTGCAAGGTCCGTCTTGCCCGCGGTTGCGCCGTATTCGGCTTCCACGCGCATTTCGAGGTTCCTCTTGGTGGAATCGGTCAGAACTTCGCCTAAAAGTTCCGCAAACTTTGCCGCATGCTCCGCTTCTTCCCATGCCGCCTTTTCCCAGTAGAGACCGATCTCCGGATAGCCCTCGCGGTGCGCGACGCGCGCCATGGCAAGGTACATGCCGACCTCAGAGCATTCACCCTGGAAATTGCCGCGCAGATCGTTCAGAATGTCCTCCGGTACGCCCTGTGCAACGCCGACGACGTGCTCCGCCGCCCAGACCATTTCTTCCTTTACCTCGTTGAACTTCGACGCGGGCTGCTTGCAGACCGGGCAGAACTCCGGCGGGGTCGCTCCCTCATGAACATAACCGCAAACGCTGCAGATCCACTTTTTGATCATGTGATATAACCTCCGAATTGATATTGTAAACTTGCATTTACTGTATAACATTGTACCGTACTTTTGCTCCGCCGTCAATCGGGGATCGCAACTTTTCCGCGCGGATTCGTTTCTTGACAGTCCCCTGTCCGCGTGGTATCATATCGGTGTTTCCGACGGGTCTCCGTAGCTCAGCAGGATAGAGCATTCGCCTCCTAAGCG